>PWLN01000299.1 GCA_003559375.1 Balneolaceae bacterium
ATGCATTACGTCATATTGCTGCCTTAATGATTGATCTATAATAAACTGTTCGTTTCTTTCATTTGGGGTTGATGAATATAACCCCTTTCCGATTTCATAGCGGCTTGCCAAGCGTGTTCTGAATGAGAAAGCGTAACTTCTTTCCGGCCTTATCCATTTCAGGCCAAACCAGTAAATATCGGTAAGAGAGGAAAACTCACCATTAAGACGCGAATCTTTAAAACTTCGATCCAGTATTTGGTTTCTGCTGTTATCATCAAGGATGCCAGTGGGATCATGATACCAGATTGCATCCCGGTATCGGTTAAACCGTTCATTGTAATCGGTTATAGGAAGCAGTGTATCAAAATAATAACCACCTTGCAGTAATGATATTTGAAGTGAGTACTTATTTTCACGAAAATAAAGGTTTGCCGGATTTACGGACAGAGCTTCAAAACCTGTGAGATATGCTGTTCCTCCGCCACCAAGGCCAGTATTAATTGCATTCATTGATAGTTGAGCGCTCAGAGGCTGGTACAGTGAAATAAAGAAAAAAACTAAAAAAAGGTTTTTTCTGCGATATGTATCTGAATTACTCAATCTCTGCAATTAGTGTTACTGCCACTAAATTATTTGGGTTAATCATTCTATCTATAAAACCTATGATGTGATGCTTTGTGAACTTAGTAATACATGCACACACTTCATCAGACTACCCGGAGCCCGGCAGCCCGAAGCATAAGGGTTTTTTGTCCCCTGTTCTTAAAGAAAACAACAACCCGGGTGTCTTTATCCGCTCCGCTTCTCTGAACAATTTTTCCAGCCCCAAAGGTGGGGTGTATAACATGTGTACCCACAGTGAACGGATCTTCATCATACTCATATACATATGAATTTCCGGCATTTCCCGGTTTTTTTGAGCGAATGGGCGACTGCCAGTCGTATTCAATACTGTACCCATTCGGCTTATTGTCGCGATTGCCATCATTTTGTCTGTTTTGAGTGATAGTGGCACCGGTTTCCATGCGCACAACACCCGGATCTACTTCATCCAAAAAACGTGACCTTGCCTGCCTCTGTTCTTCACCAAATTTAAATCGCATTTTGGCATAACTGAAATAAAGATGTTTTTGAGCACGTGTAATTGCCACGTAAAAAAGCCTTCTTTCTTCTTCGATATCTGCTTCTTCACCATTTCGCCCACCCATTGGGAACAGGTTTTCTTCCAGCCCAACTATAAAAACAGAGGGGAATTCAAGCCCTTTGGAAGCGTGTGCGGTCATGAGCGTAACTGCCGGAATGTTCTCATCATATTTATCAGTATCGGTAATCAGGCTTATATCCTGTAAAAAGGATGCCAGATTTGCATTTTTTGTGTTTTGCTCATAATAGGCGATCGCATTTTGGAGTTCGAGAACATTGTCGCGCCTTGTAAGTGATTGGGCACTGTTTTCTTCCACAAGTACCCTTACATACCCGCTTTTCTCCAGCATCTGTTTTGTTACGGTAGTTAATTTTGCACCGCTTTTAAGCTGTGCCCGCGCCGAATCGATCATTTTTGTAAACTCGCCAATTCTTGCTTTAGCGGGTTTGTAAAGATCGGCCGACTCCACGTTTTTTATAATATTCCAAACGCTTCGTTTTTCCTTTCTGGCTTTTTTCAGGATCTCATTAAGGGTTTTGTTGCCAATTCCCCTGCTTGGTTCATTGATAATGCGGAGCAGTGCCTGTTCATCTTCAGGGTTCACCAACAGGGTTAAATAGGCCAGTACATCCTTTACCTCTTTACGCTGGTAAAATGAGAGTCCGCCAACAAGCTGATAGGGTATGTTCTTTCTTCGAAGTGCCTCTTCAAAAACCCGGCTTTGATAATTGGTGCGGTACAATACAGCAAAATCATTATACTGGTAACCTTGCCTGAGTGATAAATCTTTGATGGTTTGTACTACGCGGTTTGCTTCATCACGTTCGTCAAAATTTTCAAGAAGTGTAATGGTATCACCTTGCGCATTATCGGTCCAAAGTGTTTTTTGAATCTGTTTTTGATTTCTTTTAATAATTGAATCGGCACACTGAAGAATAAATTTTGTGGACCTGTAATTTTGTTCCAGAGGTATTTCTACAGCGTTTTCATAGTCTGATTTGAAGTTTAGAATATTGCTGATATCTGCCCCCCTGAAAGAATAAATGCTTTGAGCATCATCACCTACAACACACAGATTTTGATATTTCTTCGACAACATGCTGGTTACTTTATACTGCGCATGGTTCGTATCCTGATATTCATCAATCAGGATATAGCGGAATTTGTCCTGATATTTTTCCAGTGTATCGGGATGTTCAGAAAAAAGTTTAATAGGCTTGATGAGCAGATCATCAAAATCCATGGAATTGGCCTGCTCCAGGCGAACCTGGTATATTTGGTAAATTTGGGCCGTGATGTCATCTAATGTGCTGTTAATAAAACGAGCCTTGTAATCATCAGGCAGAATGAGCTGGTTTTTTGCGTCACTGATTTTCCGATGGATGGTTCTCGGTTTAATTTCCTTGGGGTCGAACCCGGTTTCTTTCAATATCAGTTTAATTGCATTTTCAGAATCGCTTGTATCATAGATTGAAAAATTTGATGAAAAGCCAATTTTCTCAGCTTCAAAACGAAGAATTTTGGAAAAAATCGAGTGAAACGTACCCATCCATAATCCGGATGCCTGGTCGCCAATCAGTTTTTTTATCCGGTCCTGCATCTCCCGTGCAGCCTTGTTTGTGAATGTAAGGGCAAGTATCTGCTTCGGTAGTGCATGATGCTGCTGTAAGAGGTAGGCAATGCGGTATGTTAAAACACGTGTTTTCCCGCTTCCTGCACCTGCAACGATTAATAGAGGCCCGTTTACATGTGTTGCTGCTTTTCTTTGTTGTTCATTGAGCTCTCTTATAAAATTTGGATTGGAAACAGGTTTTGAAGATTCAGGCTGTAAAGAAAAAGTCTGCATGAATGAGTTTAAATTGAGTTGTAAAAAGAAACATCATAAAACTACAAATAATTATGCATTGATGGTTCTTTTTTGAAAGTTGATTGCTCAACTTAGACAGTTGAGTGCCGGCCTGCGTAGAATTAAAATTGGTAATTAAATAAAGTCAACTCATCATAAAAATACTTTGAGACAAGCTCTTTAGCTTTTGCTGTGTAATGTTCACTGTAATGACCATTTTTGAGTTTACTTTTTGAAAGAAGCGGCAGATCAATATCTATTTCAATATCTCGTTCCCGGAAAAAATGGTGCATTTCTGATTCAATGTTTTCAAGCTTTAAAAAATGTGCGTCTGCTCCTTCAGTGTAAACCGTAAATATATTTTTTACTTTTTTTGAATAAAACATTTTCACATAATCTTCAAATGAATGATTGATAGTAAAATGGTATCGTCCAATTTGTGGCATAATCCATGAATAGTGGTTCGTTCTGTCAATTTTTATCAATTTTCTTAGAAAAAAGTAAAATCTTTTTCCTAAAAATAACCTGAATTTAATGCCTTTATGAAAGGTATTATACGTTTGCAATTCGAAAAAATAGTTAGACAAGATGAGATCAAAAGGATTACGAACTGTGGTAAATACACAAAGTTTATTTAACTCCTCTGGTGTAAAAATGCCAAATTTAAGCAACTCACTTACTTTCGAATGTTTTTTATTTAAAATGATTTGGCCTTTTTCATTGAACATATCCTGATCCGGAACCCATTGTCCACCGCAATGATTGATCAAAAAACTGGCAATAGAGGTTGAACCCGTTTTTGGTATGCAAACATAGAGGAGGTTTAAATCTTTACAGAGTACAGCCATATCGTTTGCATTGTTGTGGTTGATAGAGCAAAAACCGGAAAGGAAAACTCCCGGCAAAAGGATTCTTTTCGGGAATTAAAGTGCCCGGGGGGGGACTCGAACCCCCACGCTGTTGCCAGCATACGCCCCTGAAACGCACGCGTCTACCAATTCCGCCACCCGGGCAGGGTTGCATTATCTGATACCATCTGATTTCTTGTATCTGCTATCACATCATACAATTTTATATGATGTTAAAATTCCTCAACCGACAGGTAATCAGCGAATCATCCTATTGCTCAAGCAAATATTCACAGAATTGAAATATACCAAGCTTTTTTCTCCTGTTGCAAGATATTCTTTATATAATGAAAAAATAATCCATTGCTGTTTTACCATTAACATTGTAGAAACACTCCATTCTTTTGCCACTATTATGGTAGTTGGTGAATACGGATATGATTTTTAATTAATCAAATCTGTATTATCATTTAATAAAGATTAATAATTGCTGTTTATACAGACAATAAAACCCAAAGCTAAAAAACAAGATGAACAGAAGTACAGATCAGCCTGGATTAAGAATCTTTGAAAAGATAGAAACAGATATATATCCCACAGCAAAAGAGGCTTCAAAATACATTGCCGGTTCAATAGCTAACCTCATTCACGCCAGAAATCAGACAGGCCAAAATACCGTCCTGGGACTGGCAACCGGTTCCACTCCGCTTCAGGTATATGCTGAACTGGTTCGGCTGCACAGAATGGAAGGGCTCAGTTTTAAACGGGTAGTCACTTTTAATCTGGACGAATATTTTCCAATGAAGCCGGACGAGCTTCAGAGTTATGTGAGGTTTATGAATGAAAATTTATTTGAGCACATCGATATCAGAAAAAAAAATATTCATATACCTGATGGAACCATTCCTAAAAACGATGTATATGATTACTGCCGGAAGTTTGAGCAGAAAATAGAAGATGCAGGTGGGCTGGATGTTCAGATTCTTGGCATTGGGCGTACAGGCCATATCGGTTTTAATGAACCCGGCTCACTTGAAAAAACAAGAACCCGACTTGTTACTCTCGATGAACTCACACGATCGGATGCAGCATCTGCTTTTTACGGAGAAGAACATGTACCAAGGCAGGCCATTACCATGGGTGTAGGTACCATACTTGGTGCAAGAAAAATCTATCTGATGGCTTGGGGCGAAGCTAAAGCCGGAATCATCCGGCAAACTGTTGAGGGAGAGATAACTGAACAGATACCTGCAACATTTCTTCAGCGCCATGAGAATACACGGATTATTCTGGATGAAGCAGCAGCATCACAGCTTACCCGGAAGAAAACTCCATGGCTCGTAGGGCCATGTATGTGGACAGATAGAATGATTTTGAGAGCTGTAACATGGTTAAGCCTTCATCTTGGCAAGCCAATACTGAAACTGACCGATGAGGACTACAACCAAAACGGACTGAGTGATATTCTTACGGATTTTGGTAATGCATATAATGTGAATATCAGGATTTTTAATGAAGTACAGCATACGATAACTGGATGGCCTGGAGGGAAACCAAACGCTGATGATTCAAACAGGCCGGAACGAGCGGTACCCTTTCCAAAAAAGGTTTTGGTCTTTTCGCCACACCCGGCTGATGACGTCATATCCATGGGCGGTACCCTGATCAGGTTAGTTGAACATGGCCATGAGGTGCATGTAGCATATCAGACATCCGGTAATATTGCAGTTTATGATGATGAAGCTTTGCGCTACGCCGATTTTATTTCAAATTACAGTCAAAATGGTAAAGACAAGCTTCTGTTCCAGGATATTGTCAGGGCAATGGAATCCAAAAAACCGGGAGATATTGACCCGCATGAAATGCTAAATCTAAAGGCCCAGATAAGAAGGGTAGAGGCAAATTCATCCTGCAGATATTGTGGTATACCACAGAAAAGGGTGCATTTTCTTCAAATGCCTTTTTACGAAACAGGACGCGAGAGGAAAAAATCTCTAACGAAAGAGGATATTAATCTTGTAAGAAAGACTATCCAGGAGGTTAAACCTCATCAGATATATGCAGCCGGTGATCTTTCCGACCCTCATGGAACATACAGAATATGCTGGGATGCAATTCGTATGGCATTAAAGGAAATTGAAAAAGAGGAATGGTACAAAGATTGCTATATATGGTTATATCGCGGAATATGGCAAAATGTTGAAGTGAGTGATATTGATATGGCTGTGCCATTAAGTCCGGGTGAAAGGCTGAAAAAACGAAAGGCCATATTCAAACACGCATCACAAAAAGACCAGCCGAAATATCCCGGTACGATGAGCGGCGAGTTCTGGATGGTTGCAGATGAGCAGACAATCCGGAATGCCAGAAATTATGACCTGTTGGGGCTTGCAGAATACGATTCAATCGAAGGGTTTTCCCGCTGGAAGTAACTTTGATTTTACATAAATTTACAATTGAAAGGTTTGAGTTATATTAAAAAAAATTTAAAATGAATTGTTAATAATTATTTTTATTAAAAATATTTACTGTTAGTCCTGTCTTTCATTGTTACCATAATCTTTTGTGTTATACCATGATAGAAAGATTGCATTAGAGAATCCATGAAAGAGAGATTGATCCGGTAAACTATAACATTGACTCTATCTAAAGGCCAGAGTTCTCTATTATAATTCAAATTGATTGGAACTCAATCTCTGCTGATAGTAACTGCCATGATACCTGAGTCACATAACAGCTACGAATGTCTATTAAAAATGTAAACGTTATTACTGATAGTATTAATTCGGTTACGATTAGCCAAAGTGAGAATGGAACAGATAAATCTGAATCAAACCGGCAGGCATCCAAATTAACCATAGCTGAGCGAATAAGGGTTGGTGAAGAAGAAGCATTTAATGAGTTATTTCAAAAATATTATTATAGGCTATGCCTTTTTTCTAAAACATACGTGAATTCCACAGAGGCAGCGCGGGATGTTGTGCAGGATGTATTTGTAAATATTTGGTTAAATAGAGAGAACTTCGTGATCAGGCTTTCTCTTAAGTCTTACATGTTTCAGGCTGTTCGCAATCAATCGTTAAACTATCTGAAAAAAAATGAGGCTTTGTGCGGATTAGATGAAGCAACTGAACATTTATTAGACAAGAAGGTTGATATGGAAATGATTCAGCCAGAATACTGTAATAAGAAGTTGGTGATTATGGTATGGGACACTGTTGATGAATTGCCAGAAAAAAGAAAGGCTGTTTTTACACTTCACAAAAAACACGGTTTGAGTTATATGGAGATCGCACAGGTTATGGAAATCAGTACAAAAACTGTGGAAAATCAAATGGCACGTGCATTAAAATTTTTGAGAGAAAAACTGTACCGGCATTTCTAAAGGCTCATTTTTTGTACGCGAAGCGCTCCGAGCGAAGCGATTCCCACGTAGTGCTCATCATTATACCCACGAAGTGAAAACCCTCGAACCTGAGATCGATTTTAAAACAGGCTTCATTGGTTAGCTCTGCGGAGATATATCCACTGGGTTACCACATCTTCCGTCCGCTCGCGGACTTGGATGGTTGTAGAGAAGGCAAGTGGACAGATGTGACCAGAAATAATTTTTCTTTTTTTGAAATAATAGTGGGGGATGCATCGATTGATCGTGTCATATAGTTGATGACATCAAACTTTTCATTTGCATGACCACAAAAAATCACAAAATCTGGCTCCTTATCCTGCGCAAGCTCGATGGCACTCTGACCCGGGATGAAGCGGAGAAATTTGAATGTTGGCTCAATGAGAATGATTCAAACAGGGAAATTTTTCGGGATGCACAAAAGATTTGGTTTTCTATACAGTATGTAAAAAAAGACAATCTTCTTCCACACATTTCACTACAACAGGACTGGCAACGCATTAAACAAAAAATTAACAATGCCAATCCCGTGGAATTAAGGCCCGCTTACCGCAACTTTAAGAAACAAAGGCAAAAACATGATTACCAATCAATTCTGATAAAGGCCGCTGCTGTTTTAATGATTGTTGCCACTTCTGTGTTTTTCACTCTCCAATATACAAAAGCCTTTGAAGTCGCAGAATATGAGCCTGTATTTCGTGTAGTTACGACGAACGCCGGCGAGAGAGCTACTATCTATCTTGGTGATGGTTCCAAAGTAACCCTGAATGCTGAAAGTACTATTGAAATCTCTGATTATTCTCCTGGTTCAGAGCGTCTGGTCAGGATGTCGGGCCAGGCTTTTTTTGATGTGATGAAGAACCATGACAGTTTGTTTTTTATTGATACAGGAGATGCAATTGTTCAGGTATTAGGCACGTCGTTTGATGTGCGCTCTTATATCGATGAAGAAGAACTAAGAGTTACAGTTACTGATGGATCAGTTACTGTAAAAACGAATATTGGCAGAGAATTTGAAGAATCCATAACAGTAGAACAGGGGCAGCTTGCAAGGCTCGACAGGCAAACAGGACTGCTTGATATGCATATTCCCGACGATTTAGACCTGTATACCGGATGGGTTGAGGGCAGGCTGATCTTTCAGAATTCAACCTTTACGTACGCCATAAATCAAGTAAGGCGATGGTTTAATATTGAAATCCAGTACGAATTGAGTGATGAAACACTGTTGCTAAATGAATTAACAGCTGATTTGCGAATGAGGTCGTTAAACAGCGTGCTGGATGCGATCGCGATGACGATGGGCTTTGAATACGATATTAACGAAGTAAACCAAATAACAATTAAAAATTAAGCAACAGTTACTTAACCATAACAAAAACAATAACCAATCAAATAAGCATATGAAAACCGCTACGTATTACCTAATAGCGCAGTTCATGGCAGTAATGATACTATTTACCACATTACAGCCAATGAACGCTTATTCGCAGGATCATGCAGTCAGCTCTTCAGTTGATAATATGATCACTTACTATTCAGTTAAGGAGTATAGTTCAACTATTCCTGAATTGAGTAATACTATTTCTCTAAATTTAAACCGTGTCCATATCTCGGAAGCGCTTTTTGAGATTGCTCAAAAAGCTGATCTTGAAATAGCATTTGCTCCGGGTGTTTTTAGCAGAAATCAGACCGTTAGTCTAAACATAAACACAATCAGTGTGGGCGAAGCATTAAACCGGGTGCTCGAAGGTACCGGTTATGAGTCTGTGATTACCATGAACAGACAGTTACTACTTCTGGAAGAAGACTCCGTAGGAACTATTGAGCTTTTACAGGAGATAACAGGCCGAATCACTGATGCAACAACCAGAGAGCCATTAATTGGTGTTACAATCATTGTTCAGGGAACCAATGTAGGAACCACCACCGATATGGATGGAATCTTTTCTCTGAACATACCAGACGGAGGTACCACCCTTACTATTTCTTATGTGGGTTATGTTACCCAGGAAGTTGTAATTGGAGATCAAACCACTTTTGAAATTGCGCTTGTTCAGGATGTTGCCATGCTCGACGATCTTGTTGTAGTTGGATATGGTGTTCAACGCAGATCAGAGATCACAGGTTCTGTAGGTATTGTAAATGCCGATCAGATTACCCCGACTTCTTTTAACGCGCTTCAAGGTTTGCGCGGAAGAGTTGCAGGAGTTCAGATATTCCAGAATTCAGGATCACCTGCCGGCAGTAACCGTGTGCTCATTCGTGGTACTGGTACTATTAATGCTTCAACCGATCCTCTTTACATTGTGGATGGCGTGGCTATGGAAGGTGGCCTTGGGGGAGGTATTAATTTCCTGAACCCCAATGATATTGAGAGCATTGAAGTTCTTAAAGATGCTTCTGCTACAGCTATTTATGGTGCTCGCGGTGCGAACGGTGTTATCCTTATTACAACAACCAGAGGGGGAACCGGTGAAGCTCTTACAGTGACATACGATACCAATCTGAGCCTTGGAAGAATGGCAGGCAGAATGGACATCATGAATGCACAGGAGTTCATGGAAGTGCAGCGAATTGGCCTTCAGAATGTGCCGCTTTGGAGAGGTGGTGAAGCGCCAACTCTGAATACATCGCTCGACCCTGATCTGTTTGACGGAGCAGGAAATCCGCTTTTCGATACAGACTGGCAGCGTGAAGCTACAAGAACAGCTTTTTCACAGGATCATAATCTCAGTATTCAGGGAGGAACAGACCGTTCATCGATTGGCGCTGTTTTAAATCTCACGAATAGGGAAGGGATTTTCCTGAATAATTATATGAACCGATACAGCCTTAAGGTTACGTATGACGTTCAGCCACGTGAATGGCTTCGTATGGGTACCAATGTAACCTTCGCACGAATTGATGAAAATCACTTTGAAGAAGGTGGAGGCGGCCAGGATGTTCGCCGTACAATCGTAGAAATGGCGCCCATTCTGCCTATTACCTGGCCTGCAGGTTCTGATAGAGCAGGGCAGTACACAAACTCAACACAGGTTAACTCTCTAAGCCTTGAAGGACAAGCTAACCCGGTTCACAGGCTTCTTGAAGATGAGCGGCTAAGAGAAAGGAATAACCTGTTTGGTAATACCTATCTCGCATTACAGATTTCACCAAACCTGGAGTTCAGAACGCAGCTTGGTATCAATAATCAGCGATATGAGGAAAGAAGATACCGGCCAAGTAACCTTATAGCATCTGGTGGTGCACCGGATGGTAGAGCCAATTTCAACACAAACGAAGTCTTTTACTGGCAGAATGAAAACTTCCTGACTTATACCCAGGATTTCAGCCGCTCAAGGGTTACTGCAGTTCTTGGCGCAAGCTGGCAGGAAAGACGTTTCCGAAGCTTTAACCAGGAGGTTTTTGGTTTTGCGGATGACTTCTTCAGATTTAATAATTTTGGAGCGGCAACCGGCGTACAGTCACCAGGTTCCAACGCTTTTGAGTGGACGCTGAACTCCTACTTCAACAGGATTACCTACTCACTGGATGATACCTATGTGTTTACATTTACAAGCCGTGTTGACGGATCTTCCAGATTCGGTGCCGATAACAAGTATGGATTCTTCCCATCTGCAGGATTTGCATGGAATGTATCCAATGAAGATTTCATGTCGAATGTAGACTTTGTTGACCTTCTCCGCCTGAGAACCTCTTATGGCGTAACAGGTAATACAGAGATCGGTGTATTTACATCGCTGGCCACAATCGGATCAGGCACCACACTGATCGGTGGAAGCCGTCAGTCAACTTCATTCACGACGAGGCTGCCAAATCCGAATCTTGAGTGGGAAAAGACCTACCAGTTTAATATTGGTACGGATGTGAATCTGTTTAACCAGGTCGTGGATCTTGAGTTCGATTATTACTACAGATTTACAAAAGATCTGCTCCTTAACAGACCGGTACCGGCAACAACCGGATTTACCACAATTATCGACAATATTGGAGCCGTCTCGAACCAGGGTGTTGATGTACGTTTAACAACACGAAATATCCGAACCAGAGACTTTTTCTGGAGTACTACTCTTAATTTTAATTATAATAAAAACAGGGTAGAAAGGCTTGGTGCCGGTGGCGAAGATATCTTCCCGGGCCCGAACTGGGTATCCGGAAGCCAGACGATCTTAAGAGTGGGTGAGCCAGTTGGTAACTTCTATGGATTTATTCGTGAAGGTACATGGAGTACAGCCGAAGCAGCGGAAGCAGCAGCTCGTGGATTCTTACCTAGTGAAGCGAAAAGGTCTCTTGACAGAACGATCATTGGTAATGGATTGCCCGATTTCACAGGCAGCTTCATTAATACAGTGAATATCAAGAACTTTGACTTCATGATCGATTTTCAATTCGTTCTTGGTGCAGATATTATGCAGCAATTCCTGCATACTGCGGAAGATAGAATGGCACTTACTAATGGCCTTAGAACTCAGCTTTACAATGCATGGACAGAGGATAACCAGAATACCATGTATCAGCGAATCCGTCATCAGCCGCTTGCAGGCCAAAATACACAGGCAGACAGCCACTGGATCGTTGATGGTTCATACCTTAGAGCTAATCTGATTCAGTTGGGATATAACGTTGATCCGGGAACTCTTCAGCGTCTTGGTTTGACGCAACTGAGAGTTACTGCTGCAATTGATAATGCATTTGTTATTCACTCAAGTGATTTCAAAGGCCATGATCCTGAGGCAACATCATGGGGCGGAAATATTCATGCACAGAACATTTTCTTCTATCAATATCCGAGGCCCAGAACCGTATCACTTGGCGTGCGATTGCAATTTTAATCATTTAGAAAAATGTATAGAACGATGAAAAAGTTTTTAATACTCATAGCAGCCTTTGTAGTACTTACGGCGTGTGAAGATTTTTTGACGGAAACTCCAAAAAATCAGATTTCGGTTGATCAATATTTTGATAAGCCTGAAGATGCCAGAGCAGCGGTCAATGCGCTTTACCGTACCGGCTCTGGCGCCAATTCTTATGACTCCGGGGGTTTCCGCGGAAGCAATGTCATGATCGGTTCTTTCATGAGCGGCCTGTTTGATAATGAGGCCAAAGGTGAAAGGATTGAAGGCCAGCTTGCGCATTCCCTACAGCAAGATCCCGTTAATTTTAATGATTATGCAGGTGGCTGGTGGAATGCAATGTATCAGGCTGTTAACCGTGCTAACCTGGCAATCGACCGTATTCCCGGCATTCCGGGAATGAACCCTGCAGAAAGAGACAGAATACTGGCAGAAGCCAGGTATTTCCGTGCGCATAACTACTTTACCCTTGTAAGGTATTTTGGCGATGTGCCGCTTGTTCTGCAACCAGTAGAGGGCCTTGAAGGTGCTTTTGTTACACGTGAAAGTTCTGCAACGGTCTACAACCAGATTATCCAGGACCTGGAATGGGCCAGGGATAATGGCAACCTGTCGAATGTACCATTTGAAAGTGGAAATAATGGACGAATCACGCATGGAACGGTACTTGCCCTACTTGCTGATGTACACTTGCAGCGTGCTGGACATCCAATGATGCAGAATGATGGATATGGTGAAGCAGCTACAACTGCGAGAGCCATTATTCAATCAGGGGTTTATAGCCTTATACAGCATGGCGCCGATCCAATGACTCAAAGTGCATACAATATCATGCGTACTTCTCAAACCGAAGCTGAATACATTTGGTCCGTAGAGTACGATGGAGATATTGCATCAAGCCAGTATCCGCGCATTACGGTTCCTGGTGCGATAAGGCCACCTGGAATTATGTACAGCAGAACATTGAATATGTTCAGGCCGATCACTGCGATGGTAAATATGTATGATCCGGAAAATGATCTACGTATCCAGAATCGCCAGTTATTTGCGACCTCTATTGAGGTTGACGGGCAGGAGTACCAGTTTGGCGAATATGTACCATTCGTATGGTTCGAAGAAGGTGCTGTATTCGGAAATGCCAGGGGCACACGAAACCTGAATCATGTCAAGTATTCAGAAATCCTTCTTATAGCGGCTGAAGCCATAGCCAGATCACAGGGCGTAAACGCTGAAGCTGTCGGTTATCTTGCGGATGTACGTGCAAGGGCATACTGGAATACAGACCGTGCCGAAATCGAAGCGTCTTTAATAGGCCTCTCCGCAGATGCTTTTGTTGAGCAGGTATGGACTGAACGTTACAGAGAACTGGCACTCGACTTCAAACAATGGCATGATATTCAGCGAACAAGAAAGTATCCAGTAACGAATCCAGATAATCCTGGAGTTGTACAATATGTTGATGTTGTTGGCGCCAACAATAACTGGGGTGTTCAGTTCAGGGAAAGAGATCTGTTATACCCGATCCCTGATGCAGAAATGCAAAGGAATGAAAACCTTGTTCAGAACCCCGGTTACTGATAAGATCATTCATAATAACATACCGTAGCTGGTATACACATTGTATTATTGTGTATATGTAATTATGCCCCGGACACTGATCATGTCCGGGGTTTTTTCTGTTTGAATTGTCTTTTATTCAAAGTGATAAAACAAAAAAATACTGCTTATCCTTTTCTATTAATAACCGAGTCTTCTACAAAACATATTGGTGTCTATTTATGAACCGGATTTTCAAATTTGCAATACCGGCAATAAGAAGTATAGCGATTCTGTTCGCGCTGAATTTAATTATAGCGTGGCCGGGTAACTCTCAGGCTGGTTTGCCTTACCATACCCTTGAACTTTCAAACCTCAATGATTTTCAAACACCACCGGCCAATTGGGTTATTGCCGGAGATGTATTTATGGATCTGTTCCAATACCGCGATGTTCAGGCTTTTAACGGAACCGGAGTATTGGTAAATACCGCGGCAGGGGAAAACCCGCAGGATCTTTTCACAGTCTGGCAGCATGGCGATCTTGACCTGGAACTCGAGTTTATGATAGCCAAAGAATCAAATTCCGGAATCTATTTTCAGGGACGATATGAACTCCAGATGTTAGACAGCTGGGGTGTGGATACACCAAAATTCTATGACATGGGTGGTGTGTATCAGTGGTGGGAAGACGGAGCAGGCAGAGGCGGGACCGCCCCGCGCATCAATGCGAGCCGTGCACCGGGTTTGTGGCAGCACCTTGAGGTCAAGTTCAGGGCACCACGTTTCGATGATAATGGTAAGAAAATTCAGCATGCTCGTTTTGAGGAGGTTAATCTGAATGGGGTGATGATTCACCGTAATGTTAACGTGGTAGAACCAACAGCAGGGTCGGTAAGCAGTGAAGAAACAGCTAAAGCACCACTCAGAATTCAGGGAACTCACGGCCCGGTAGCATTCCGCAATATCAGGTTTAAAAAGTATAATAATGAGCCTTTGTTATTACATAATCTAACCTATACCTATCATACCGGAGAATTCGAAAATGCGGCTGATGTGGCCGAAAGCAGAGTGATTAGCAGCGGTGAATCTGATATCATACACCTGGGGATGCTTCGCGAAACCGGGGCAATTGGTGTAGTCTTTTCTGGTTACCTGGTCGTTGAGCATTCCGGCGATTATTTTTTTGACACACGTACTGATGGCGGACACCGCCTGATGGTTGGCGGAAGTGTGATATCAGATGTTGGTGACAGTAACCGCAGACAGCATCCCAATCAAACACATCTCTACCTTGAAGAAGGCAATCACCGTTTTGAGCTTGTCTATTTCAGGGGAGCAAGAGGAGGGCAGCCGGCAGCCGGAATATTCGTTGAAGGCCCTCAAATGTTGATGCATACACTACATGACGCTTCATCATTACCAAGAGGGACTCAAAATCTGCCATTGATGATTGAACCGTCTGATAAGCCAGTTGTAATGCATGGTTTTATGAGCATGGGTGGTGATCAAGTGCATACCCATACAGCTGCTGTAGGTTACCCAAATGGTGTAAATTTTGCAATTGACCAAAACAGTGGCGCGTTGATGAAAATCTGGAAAGGAGAATTTATTAATGCTTCAACAATGTGGGTTGGACGTGGCGGACGCAACCTCTCGCTGAACGAAGATAATGCTATAACAATCAATGCATGGCCATCCATTGCAAAAATTGATGGTTCCCGGGATGTCTGGCCGTCTGCACATCCTGAGAATGCTGAATATCGTTTTAATCATTATCGCTTCCTCGAAGAAAACAGTGTTGAATTCGGATATCAGCTACATGGCGTTATGATAAGCGATATTCTGAAACCGGATGCAGAAGGCAAGATGCTAAACCGGGCGATGGTTTTCACTAATGAAAATGCTGCTGCTGCCAATTCTCTTATGATAAGAGTGGCCACTGGCAGTGAGATTAATCAGCTGCCAAATCAATTGTATGAGGTAGACGGAAAACAATTTTATATACAGGTTCATGGTGAGGCTGCCGGAGCGGCGCGGGTCAGAACAGTAGGCAATTCAAGAGAACTTCTGATCCCTGTTCAGATAAATGATGTAACCTCAATTGAATACTCATATATCTGGTAATAATA
>PWLN01000435.1 GCA_003559375.1 Balneolaceae bacterium
CCATCGCAGCAGATGCCGGTTATGTGGTAATGTTCGACCCATATACAGAAAAAACCGGGCTGGCAAAAACCCGAGAAAATTCGTCGGGCGGAATAGATGTGTATATACAAATGAAACCGGGTGAATCAAGGATTCTGAAAACATTTGAGACAATGGAACCGGTGGCAGAAGTATGGAAGTATGTACAGCCTGCCGGACAACCTGTAGCTATGGAAGGAACCTGGCAGGTCCGGTTTACGGACGGCGGCCCTGTACTGCCCAATGATACTCAGATGGAACAGCTGATATCCTGGACGGAAACCGGTGACCCTGATGCTTCGCGATTTGCTGGTAGTGCTGTTTATTCAATCAATATAACACTTCCGGAAACAGATGCCGATACGTGGAGGCTCGACCTGGGAAGGGTTGCAGAAAGTGCTGAAGTATTTCTGAATGGTGAAAGAATTGCTTCGGTATGGGGACATCCCTTTTCATTGGATATTGATGGCAGATTTTTTCAAGCCGGTGAAAATCAACTTGAAATTCGTGTAACCAACCTGATGATCAACAGGATTATCGATATGGACCGACGCGGTATCCGGTGGCAAAAGTTTTATGATATCAATATGGTGGATATCAATTACCGTCCTTTTGATTCATCCGGCTGGCAGCCAATGGAATCGGGATTGATCGGGCCTGTAACTCTCACACCTTTGAGTACTTTAAATCCATAAGATGGCAGGATTATGCACACCTGGATCATGATATTGGCAATATCAACCTGACCCCCTGCCTGTCTGCTTCATTGGGGTCCATAAACGCGTTGCATTCTCTCAACTGCTCTCTTGCCAGGCCATAGTCACTCCAATCAATTGAGTGGGTAAATTTTTGGCCAAAATCGAGTGTTCGTATTAATGGTATTGAGCGTCTGTCGTTCGTAAGGGTTTTTAATGCGGCCAGGTAGTTATTACGATACACAATTGGAATAATGATCTTTTGGCCTTCATCGGAAACCAGCTCGGCATTCATCATGATACGCGCCACTCTTCCATTCCCATCTGCGAATGGATGAACTTCACTCACCAAAAACATCATGTAAACCGCTCTGTGAAAAGATGTTTCCAACACTCGATAGATTTCAAACCCCTTTCGCAACGTGCCTTTTACCAGATCTGGGGGGACAAATTGAGTGCTGCCTGCAATATTTATTTTCGTCTTGAATTGACCGGGATTTTTGTCCTTTCTCGCCATCATAATTTCAGCATGTCGGGTTCTAAGTATGTTGATAAAATCATCATAGTCTTTGGGTACCCGGCTCATTTCCTGATAGTTCGATACCACCCTGTATGTGCCCAGTATATCATGTGCATCCTCCGGTCGTTCAGATGGGATAGCATTGCGAAAAACAATCTCAGCAGCTTCATCCACAGCAAACTCCGTACCTTCAATAAAGTTTGAAAAGTAGGCTTCAAAGAAAGAGAGGTTGATCCGTTCCTGTTGAGACATCGTTTTTGAAGATCTGAAACCCGGAGCTGTGGCTTTCAGATCTTCAAATAACTTGATAAAAAGTTCGATCCGATCCGGATCATAGGGTTCATCACCTTTCCGTGCTTTAGCAATATCTGTCTTCAAACCCGCTGTTCTTGTACCCTGGAGGGTTCCAATCAGGTTATCCAGTTTTTGAAACTCCTCCATCATACCCAGCTCTATAGCTATCTCTCTGGCTCTATCCCTGATCCGATTCACATGGCCAGCCCCATTTTGACGGAAGAGCTTATCCAGCTTTTCCTCCATCTCTTCTTGTGATAGTGTTCGGCTCACAGACCCAATCCTTGCACGCGAAGGCCGCATATTCTCAAGGAGTGCTCGTGGTTCAGAGCTTATCCAGAGGTCATTGATAAAGGGTAAGTCGCCCTCTAAAGGGCCATGGCCTTTTCGCGGGTTGAATATGATTCCAGGTAGTTGCGTATTTCTCTTTTTGGTTGAAATGATAAAAACCGAACCATCCTTTGCCGGGCTGTTCTCCAGGGCTGTTCGATCGGCTATCAATGCATCCGGATAATACTCCTTTAGAAGATCGTACCAATGCCTTCGAACAATCACTTCAGGATCATCCTGCATATTCTTCGTGTACAATCTGGATCCAAGCTTTTTAAGTTTACCGTCCGCTACTGCCTGAGATACCTGAGAAGAGATCTCCTTGTTAGACACAAAGATTTCCGGTAAAGAATCTAAAAAAGTGGGCATTATGGTTGAATTTTACCGGAAAATATTAAACTATTGGGTTTTAAGAAAGGGATTATTCAATTTTTCGGGTTTTAATAAGTACCTTCTGTCTTTAGAACAGAAATCCAAGGCGCTGTAAGTGTAAAAAAAAGGTATTTTTGTTTGTCTATTCATTAAAGAATTCTCCTCGCGCCTAGATAGCGGCCAGACCAATATCTCTCAGACAGGTTCGAAATATGTATCGTAAATTGAACTTTTTTAAAAAACTCGTCCGACTACTCTTTTCCCGAATCCATACTTTTATAGTTTACATGTGACAATAGATGAAAAATATTTACTTTTCACTCCGGTTTATTTACACGAAATGATATTATGCTGGTATCACTGCATCCATAAACAGAACTAACTCTCGAACAGGAAACTCAACTATCAGGCCATGGCAAATACTTTTCTGGACAGGCTGGATTCCCGCCTTCAAACGATTGACGAATTTGAACGGGAGCCGGTTCCCCGGAAAAATTTAAAAGGCTGGCGCGGCTTTCTGGGGATGTATGCGGGGGAACATACAGCCGGTACTGAATTCGTTATCGGAGCTTTATTTGTTGCTCATGGGGTCTCGGCTGGAGATCTGGTATTGGGACTGATTTTGGGAAACCTGCTTGCCGTTCTGAGCTGGGCTTTTTTGTGTGCGCCGGTCGCAGTAAAAAGCAGGCTTACCCTCTACTGGCAGCTCCGGAAAATTTGTGGGGATCGGCTCGCACTCATTTACAACATTGTGAATGCTGTGATGTTCTGTTTTCTGGCCGGGGCCATGATTACCGTTGCGGCAACAGCCGTTGGACTGCCATTCCAAATCCCCATGCCAGGCCTTGACGACTGGCTCCCAACAAGCTTTGGCTGGATTATCACCGTATTCCTGGTTGGAAGTGTGATTACGGTTGTTGCCATCGCAGGTTACGAATATGTGGCACGTTTTGCCAATATCAGTTTTCCGTGGATGTTCCTGGTATTTATGGCAGCAGCCATAGCCGTTCTGCCGTCTCTTGGTGTGCAATCGGCTTCCGATTTCTGGCCGGTTGCCAAAGAAAGAATCTGGACAGGTGTGCCTATAGAAGGGCTCACGAAATTTACGTTCTGGCATGTCACGTTTTTTGCCTGGTTTGCGAACATGGCCATGCACATCGGGATGTCAGACATGTCGATTCTGAGATATGCTGAGAACTGGAAAATGGGTTTTTCATCAGCCGCCGGAATGTTTTTCGGCCATTTCCTGGCATGGATTGCATCCGGTATCCTGATGGCAGCCGCTGCCGGCGCCGTTGCCCCCGGTGTTATCGCATTTAACAGCGCAGGTATCGCCGGTGCCATTTGTGTGGTGATAGCCGGTTGGACAACAGCCAATCCAACCATCTATCGCGCCGGACTGGCATTTCAATCCGTTACTCCAAACTGGAAACGCTGGAAAGTGACTTTATTTACCGGCCTACTTACCACAATAATCGCCTGCTTCCCTGCACTTGTGATGAACCTGCTCGATTTTGTGGCCTTGTATGGTTTGGTACTAATGCCAATGGGCGCCGTGGTTTTTCTCGATGTGATGTTCTTTGACAAACTCAAACTGATGAAAAACGTTGCGGAAGAAACAGGCATACGTTTTAACTGGGCTGCCGGGCTCACTTGGTTCCTCACACTTTCTTTATGTTTGGTGATTAATTTGTATGCTGGTATTGAAATATTTTTCCTCGGGCTGCCCGGATGGTTTATCGCAGTGATTCTTTATATCAGCCTTAGCATGCTGATTCAGCGGAAAGTGAAACAGACAAATATTGAACAACGAGCAAATTCATGAAAGATAATAGTGAGCGCAATTTTTTAGATGTAATCAAAGCTGAAAATCAGACGGAGAGCACAACATCCGATTATTTCAGACAGGCAGAAAACAAATGGGATGACAACATTGCCAACCGGCTTGACCCGGTTAAC
>PWLN01000097.1 GCA_003559375.1 Balneolaceae bacterium
AAAAAGTAATTTTATAAACCTGTTTCATCATTATTCAGATCAATCTCTTTAAAATTTTTTTGGATACAAGTTGAATTAAATTTTCCATGGCGACCGCATTGGCTGATTAATCAGCCGGTTTGCCGCCTCATCATTCACAAAACGTTCATGATCAGGGTCAAACTCCAGCGAACGCCCCAATCGTACTGCGATAATTCCAAGATTTACCAGATTGCACGATTTATGTCCGTTCATCTCATTGAGAGCAAACGTTTTTCTCTCCCTCACCGCTTTACTGAAATCTGTAACCTGGTTTTTTGGCTCCGGAAGCGACCTTGCCAGATCCCGGATATTTGGAATGTCAGAACGAAAACCCCTGTATAGCTTCCCTTTTGGCCCCTCGATAAATGCCGCATCTTTGTCTTTGTTTTCACCATCCAATACAATTTTGCAGCCATCTTTATAGGTCAGTTCAACCCGCCGCCATGAGGATGCCGCATCATGATGCTGTTGTGGTGCATCAACTTCGATATAAACAGGATTCGTATCATCTTTCTCCAGAAGATATTGAACAGGGTCGAGATAATGCTGTCCCATATCACCCAGTCCGCCGCCGTCGTAATCCCAGTAGCCGCGAAACGTATCATGAACACGGTGCCGGTGATAAGGCTTGTATGGTGCCGGCCCCAGCCACATGTTATAATCAAGCGATTCGGGAATCCATTGAGGATTCAGGTCGGTTCGGCCTCTCCAGTCAAATTTCCAGTCAAAACCGGTAGTTTCGCTAAGCGTCACTTTCAGCGGCCAGCCAAAGACGTCATTCTCCACCAGTTTTTTGATAGGGTTCACCGTTGTTCCCATTCCGTAGAAATTGCCCTGGAACCGGAACCAGGTATTCAGCCGGAATATGGACCCGTTTCTTCGCACCGCTTCAACAACTTTTTGGCCTTCGCCAATAGTGCGTGTCATCGGTTTTTCCAACCATATATCTTTTCCGGCATTTGCGGCATCAACAGCCATCACACCGTGCCAGTGCGGTGGTGTAACTATATGTACGATGTCTACATCATCCTGATCAAGAACCTCCCTGTAATCATGATAACCGCGAACACCGGCCGGTGAAATGGAAAGGGCACGATTCAGATGATTGGAATCTACATCGCAAACGGCAACCAGGCGCGAACCCGGATAATTCAAATGCCCCCGCCCCATGGCTCCTGTGCCGATTACAGCTTTTGTAAGCTGGTCGCTGGGTGCCGTAAAACCATTTCCTCCCAACACATGTCTTGGTATTATAGTTAATGCCCCAAGGCCAAGTATCGTTTTTTTGATAAATTTCTTTCGATTCATCTTAGATGCATATAATTGATAGTTATTATTTTGACGATGATATTATATTGTTCTATGTTCCGGTGTATGTTAAGGATTCCTTTATTTATATATCGATTTCTTCATTGTTCATTTTCTGAGCAGGTCTGGATACTGTATAATCCGAAATTTGGGTAAAATCTCAAATTGTGATCTGTATTTCCATCTTCATCAGACTGGAAGATTCAACTTTACATGGTGATGCTGCTGGCTTTATCAAGAAATGAAGTTTCTATCATTTATGGTGAGCAATTCGGATTAATATGCACGCAATATCCGGTTTTAAAAGCATCATTTATTAAAAATATCTGTTAATTTAAATATCGGCTGTAACTTTGATTTTAACTATATGATATTGTAAATAAATAATATAAATATCTGAAATCTTCTGGTTGCACAACACATTTTTCGCACTCAACTTCGATTAACCATAAAAATAAGAACCTTATGAAATTTGGCGTTAGCCTCTGGCTCTGGACATCTCCTGTTACCAATAAAACTATTGAAGAATTCGCACCGAAAATTGCTGAGATGGGGTTCGATACAATTGAAGTACCACTGGAGGATCCCGGCGCTCTCGATTGTTCAGCCGCGAGAAAAGTGATAGAAGAAAATGGGCTGAGCGTAACATGTTGTGCTGCTATGGGCCCGGGACGCGACCTGGTTCATCCCGACACATCCGTGCAAAGCCAGACTATTGATTATCTTCGTAAGGCTATTGAATCGGCAGCGGAAATGGGCTCCGATGTACTGCCAGGCCCGATATATGCAGAAGTTGGGCGCTTGTGGAGTATGACCAGTGAAGAGCGCAAAATTCATAATGATTTGCTTGCAGCTCAGTTATCGAAAGTTTCGGAATTTGCTAATGAATTCGGGGTTACCATCTGTATCGAAGCACTGAACCGTTTTGAGACAAGCTTTCTGAACCTCACCTCACAGGTGAAAGAAATTGTTGAGCTGGTGAATGAGCCATCCTGTAAAATCGGAATCGATCTCTTTCATGCCGGTATTGAAGAAAAAAACCTCGCAGGTGCCATACGCCTGGCCGGAGAAGATTTAGTTCATCTGCAGGTTGCTGAAAATGACAGGGGAACGCCTGGAAGCGGGCAGTTTAGATGGAATGAAGTAGCAGAAGCATTAAAAGATATTGGATACAACAGGCACGTAGTTATAGAAACCTTTTCACCCGGGAATGAACTTCTTGCAAAAGCAGCCGCAATCTGGCGTCCATTAGCCGAAAGCCCCGATCAACTGGCAACAGACGGATTACAATTTCTGAGAAAACTTCTAAAATAAGTTAGGCTATACTCTGACTAAGTGTACGAGTTTAGTTGTGTGTCGAAAATGTAACTCGGGTCGCTGACCCGAGATGACGATATTTCAACACAAAAATCAAACATAAAAATTTGCAAAAGCCGGATATTTACGATTTCTTTTGCAGGATAAACTCAAATACGAGTAGTGTAATCTCAAATGAACTGATTTCACCACAGCATTCCAATGCCCTATCATATACTCTGGTCTGTTTTGATTGTTTTTTTGATTTACGGATGTAATTCTGCATCGGAATCTGAATCAAACCAAAAGGGATATAATGTGCTTTTTATTTTCATTGATGACCTCAGAAATGATCTGCCTATTTACGAGACAGATTTATCGATTACACCTAATCTCGATGAATTTTCATCAAAAGCAAGATTATTCAGCCGCCACTATGTTCAGGCGCCCTCATGCGGCCCATCGAGGGCGGCACTCTTGCGCGGCCAAAGGGCAAATGAACCGCAATTTCTTCCCAATTCAGCCATTTTGGACACCCATGATAAATGGGGCCATCGAAGCCTGCCTGCCTGGTTTCGAAAACACGGTTATCAGACGTTCTCGCTTGGAAAAGTTACACATTATCCCGGCGGCCTTACAGGCGAGGGATGGGCTACAGGTCCCGAAGAGCTACCCGGGGCCTGGGACAGGATCTGGGTGCCCGACAGCCCATGGCAAACACCGGAAGCGATGATGCACGGTTATGCCAATGGCCAGCCCCGTGAGAGAGGTGAATCACCTGCATGGGAAGTATATGACGGGCCGGATACGTGTTATCCTGACAGCTGGGTAGCCAATGATGCAATCACAACACTCGAAGAGCTTGTCGGTTCAGAACAACCCTGGTTTTTTGCCGTCGGCTTTTTCAAGCCTCATTTACCCTTTGCAGCTCCTCTAAGCTATTTTGAACTCTATGATAGTGACAATATTCCCGCCCCATCTGACACAGAAATACCGGAATCCATATCCAGCTGGCATGGCAGCGGCGAATTGATGAATAATTACGGCCAACATCCGGGCAACCCAAACGATGATCCCGAATATGGACGTTTGCTCCGCCATGCCTACATTGCCGCCACAACTTATGTAGATGCACAAATTGGCCGGGTACTGAACAAACTTGAGGAAATCGAACTCGCTGAACAAACCATTATTGTGATCTGGAGCGACCACGGATTTGCACTGGGTGAACAGGGAATCTGGGGGAAGCATTCGCTGTATGAAGCAGCACTCAAAGCTCCGCTCATTATTCGATACCCGGGTATGCAGGAGCCGGGCATCATCAGTGACGCCATTGTCGAAACGATCGATATTTTTCCCACTCTCACAGATATGGCCGGAATCACAGCACCGGATGAACTCGAAGGTATCAGCCTTAAACCTATTGTGGAAAATCCAAACGAAACCGTTAAAGACGCTGCATTTGCTCACTGGACAAGAGGCCAATCAACAATACGAACTGATGAGTGGCGCCTCATCATCCATCGTCCTGAAGGGG
>PWLN01000416.1 GCA_003559375.1 Balneolaceae bacterium
ATATGTTAACAATTGGACAACGGAAGAGTTCTCTGAATACGTAAAGGCTAAGAATAAATCCGGACAAGTTTTTCTGGCACGCGACCATGGAGGGCCATGGCAAAATACGTTGGAAATTGATGGGAATTTTTCACTTGAAAGGGCAATGGAATCGGCTAAAAAGTCATATCAAACCGATATCTCTGCGGGTTTCTCTTTTTTACATCTTGATCCAAGCGTTGATATTCATGGTAACCCGTCTAACAATGATGTTTTGAACCGGGTATTTGAGCTTTATGAATATTGTGCTGAAGCCGCGGCAGAACAGAACAGAGAGGTTATCTTTGAGATTGGCACTGAAGAACAGAGTGGCGGATTGAATTCGATTGAAGCACTGAATTACCTGCTTGATGAAATTCATTCTTTCTGCAAAAGAAAAGGTTATCATCTGCCCATGTTCGTAGTTGTACAAACAGGAACACGGGTGATGGAAACCCGGAATACCGGCAGCCTGGAACAATCGGTAAGAGAAAAAAATGGTGGTGTAGATATCCGCAAACGGATATCCGGGCTTATTGAACTTTGTGGTAAAAGAGGCATGTATGTAAAGGCACATAATGCAGATTATTTATCCAGTGAAGCTATAGGCTTACATCCTGAATTGGGTATCCATGCAGCCAATGTGGCACCGGAATTTGGCGTAACAGAAACAAAAACCTTTGTTCAGCTCCTTGAACAATATTCGTTGAATCATTTGACTCAGCAATTTCTCGAATTGTCATATCTGTCAAAAAAATGGGAAAAATGGATGATAAAAGATACACAGGCGAATGATCGTGATCGTGCCATTATATCCGGGCATTACGTATTTTCTACAAGAGAGTTCAAACGGATAAAAAAAGAAGCGGAAAATCACTTGGCAATAAAGGGCGTTATTCTGGACCAACTTCTGAAAGAGAGAATAAAAAAACAGATGATGCGCTACATCCAGGGTTTTAATCTGGTTTGATATTAATCATTGTGCTTTCTATGAAGCTCAATTATCTTGCTAAGAGGGTTATTGAGCCCTAAACCTGCTTTATATACACTTCAAACCTAATACAGACTGCCATGAAAGCATCTTTTCTTTTGGTTTTCATTTTGACAACCTTCTGTCAATTTTCATTTTCACAAATCAATTCACCTGCAGATGATCCGCTAAGGGTCATTGTCATCTTTGCACATCCGGATGACGGTGAGATTAAAATGGGTGGCACCGCTGCCATGATGGCTAAGATGGGGCATCAGGTTAAATTTCTGTCGCTAACCAATGGAAATGCCGGTCATCATGAAATGGGCGGGGGTGCACTTGCCCGGATAAGAAGGGCAGAGACTGAAGAGGCACGCAGAAGACTGGGTATTGCCGAGTATGAAGTCTTCGACAATCATGATGCTGAATTATTACCGGATTTACATGTACGACTTGATGTAATCAGAGCAATCAGAGAATGGAATGCCGATGTAGTATTTGGTCACAGGCCTAACGATTATCATCCCGATCACAGAAATGCCGGACAGCTTGTAATCGATTCTTCATATATGGTTATTGTACCAAATGTAGCGCCTGATACCGAACCGGTAAGAAATAATCCGGTTTTTTTCTACATGGAAGAC
This sequence comes from Balneolaceae bacterium, assembly GCA_003559375.1. GTDB lineage: Bacteria > Bacteroidota > Rhodothermia > Balneolales > Balneolaceae > Rhodohalobacter. Next base: position 1,633 of record PWLN01000416.1, read on the forward strand.
CGTTTTACCAAACCTAATCCATTTAGCCATGACGTTGTGGTTGCTATTGACGAAGCCCTTGACACCAAGCTTGCCGGTATGGATGCGCATCAATCACAGTTCTACGAGTGGCTGCCCTGGACATCTCACCGGCTCGATGAAGTGCCGGATGACCCGGATGCCAGACTTGAGTGGCTGAAGCAAACATGGTTTGGGAGGGAACTTTCAGATGCTCAGAGGGAAGGACTTGAGCGATGGTACGGGACTGAAAAAGCAGTACAAGTCCGGTATGCCGAATCATTCGAAATTGCCGAATACGGAAGATATCCAACCGAAGAAATCATCAGAATGATTTTCCCAATGCTGCCCGGTAATTAATTTCGAAGTTGTATTATTTGAAATTGCAGCTATTTATCGGGTTTGAGGAAAGCCAAAGCGAAAACCTGACAGCATGCGAACGAATGTGAGCTTCTGACCCAATGGGATGAATAGATGGCGCAAGCGTCCCGTTTATCCCTACGGGGCTTGTGCCGCTTGTGTATTGGATGCGGAGTGCGGGTCTTAGGGATTTTTACACTGAAATCGCGTTTGGATGATATTCGATATCCGATTTTTTCACAGGGCAATCTTGGGGTACTTCGGATACCAGCATTTGTGTAACCGTGAAAGGGCCTTAATTACTATACCCAAGATCCTTTTTGATCTCCCTGGAAAGGATAAGGCGCTGAATTTCGGAAGTGCCTTCTCCGATGGTCATTAGTTTTACGTCCCGGAGAAAACGTTCAACATGGTATTCTTTGGTATAGCCGTATCCACCGTGGATCTGAATTGCTTCTAAAGTTGCGCGTTCGGCCGCTTCAGATGCGAATAACTTGGCCATAGAGGCCTCTTTGGTATAGGGTTTGCCCTGGTCTTTGAGCCACGCAGCACGATGAACCAACAGACGGGCAGCATCAGTTTCAACAGCCATATTTACCATTTTATGTTCAATCGCCTGAAAGTCACCGATCGGCCTGCCAAACTGCTTTCTGTCCTTTGCATAGTTCATTGATTCTTCAAGTGCACCGCGGGCAATGCCAACCGATAATGCGCCAATACCAATACGTCCGCCATCGAGTACCTTCATAGTATCAATGAATCCTTTTCCCAATTGTCCCAATAGGTTATCTGCCGGCACATGGACATTGTCGAATACAACTTCAGCCGTATCAGAAGTATTCATTCCAAGTTTTTGCATGGGTGTTCCAGGTTTTACACCATCCCAGTCACGCTCCACTATAAAGGCACTGATTCCTTTGGTGCCCAATTCCGGATCTGTTTTGGCAAGAACTACATAGATATCACCAACAGAACCCTGGGTAATAAAAGTTTTTGTACCGTTCAATATCCAGTGTTCACCATCTTTAATGGCAGTCGTTTTTAATCCGGATGCATCACTTCCTGAGTCCGGTTCGGTCAGGCACCAGGCTGCAAGCTTTTTCCCGGTGGTTAAATCCGGCATATATTTCAGTTTTTGGCTATGCTCACCAGCAAGTGCAATGTGTCCGGTTCCGAGTGAGGTATGAGATGCTACAGTAAGTGCCAGAGATGCATCCCACCGGGCAATTTCTTCGATTGCAAGGCAGAAGCTGATCGTATCGAATCCTGCACCGCCATATCTTTCTTCATGGTAAATCCCGAGAAGTCCTTGCTCCGAAAGCATTTTTACCAAAGTGTTGGGAAACTCTTTTTTTGAGTCTCTTTCAATCACATCAGGAGCAACAAACCTTTCCACAAAATCCCGGACACTTTCGCGTATCATTTGATGGTCTTCAGTGAGTTCAAAAGAGAGGCCGTATGTTCGTTCAAGCAGATTCAAATTCATGTAAATAGTTTGTAAATGATAAATTGGAAACGCTTCCAAAAATAATAAAATTCCCTGATAATTGTGATAATTAGCAATCTATTGAATTAGAAAAGTCAGAAACCTGTTTTCAGTGGTTATCCATAATTCCATGTTATACCCCGCCCGATTTCAGGATCAGGAAACTCCCAGCTAACAGCTCCCTGGTCGCAGGCATACATGCAAGTGCCGCATTCAATACAATCCTCAACCTGAAAATGGACCCTGCCATTTTCATCTTTAGTGTAGCAGTAGGCCGGGCAAACATAGGTCGTACACTGATGAGGACACGTAGTGTTACAAATATCCGTATCCACAACAATATGAGGCTTAATCTCAGATTTTGCCTGATTACGGTAACTCACAAGGCCAAGACGCTCGGGAAGGGTAAGGAGTTTCATGTAGATTGTTGTTTGTTATGTTAGGGTGGGGTTAATTTATTAGCAGACGGCAGACGGCAGACGGCAATTCATAAAATTAAACCATTTTGGATAGTCTGGCAAAGATTTCATTTGCAAGTTTTTCGATTATCCGTGTGTTGTCTTTTTTCAGGTATTCAAGATTCATAGATATATCAATTTGTGTATCTAATTCAACAAGTAACGATCGCGATATTTCATAATATCGTTTTCTTTCTTTTTCTGATTTTCTTGAT
>PWLN01000194.1 GCA_003559375.1 Balneolaceae bacterium
AGATTCTGTACCAAATGCTCACTGACCAATCCCGGCTCAATGCCTTCCGGCCAGTGTACGATCAGGTGCATACGGAACGACTCCTCATAGATCCAGCGCTTGTCAAACCAACCTTTTTCACCCAGGAAAAAACCCTGATCCCCTGCGTAAATCACAATGGTGTTGTCTTTGAGGTTTTCCCGCTCCAGATATGCCATCACACGCCCTACTTCATCATCCACTTCGCGGACTACCCGCAGGTAATCCTTTACATACCGCTGATAACGCCAACGGGTTATCTCTTCATGCGTCATATCCGCATAGTTATCATACAGATATTGATTGTCTTTCGCATAGGCCGCTTTGATCCGTTCAAGTTGTTCATCAGTGAGCCTGTTATTCCTGATCAGACCATCCCAGTCCGGGTTTCGTTCGCCTGTTTCAGGATTGTAAGGAACTTTGAGGTCACGTCCCCAAATCAGTGAATGCGGGCCTGATTCACGAATCTCCATGTCCTGTTCATAGGCGGCGGTAGTAAGGCCGGAATAGTCATAAAACAGTGTGGACGGCTCAGGCAGATCCCGGTCCTGGTAATCATTCAGTGCCGGGCCAGGCAGCCACTCACGATGCGGGGCTTTATGGTTGTAAATCATCATGAACGGTTTATCTGGGTTCCGTTTCAGTCTTAGCCACTCCAGGGCGATATCAGTAATAATCCCGGTAGTATGGCCATGATAATCAATGTCGCCGTCAGAAGTTCGCATAGTAGGATTATAATAGGGCCCCTGGCCATACAATACGCTGTAGTAATCAAAACCCTGGGGATCATCCACATCGCCTAAATGCCATTTACCGATAATCGCTGTCTGGTAGCCAGCCTGTTGAAGAAGAGAGGGAAATGTCTCCATTTCGATAGAAATATTCTCTGCATTGGTCAACACGCCGTTTTTATGGCTGTGCATACCGCTCAATAGCACTGCACGGGAAGGCTTACATATAGAATTGGTCACAAAAGCATTATCAAATCGTATTCCAGCCTCAGCCAGACGGTCGATATTTGGCGTGGGTGTGTGATCCAACTGAAGGCCATAATTTAAAGCCCCGCGATAAGCTCCGATTGCCTGCGCCGTATGGTCATCGGAATACATCACGATGATGTTGGGCCGGTCAGTTGATAGCTTCTTTTCATCCTGGTCTGTTTGATTAAACCAGGCCATATTCAGCAAAAGCACTACAACCGGTATGATACCGGCCTTCAGAAAGACTGTATACCCCAAGAGATTCATATCATTTATCAACTATTTTTCTGTTTTTTTACGGCACAAATAATAAAACTTTATTCTTTTGAAAAAACAAATGCCATTTCATTCATTGTTACATGATTCAATGATTTTCTATCTGGTGTTCAGCCTCGTTCCAATTCGTTATGGCCGGCTCCTCCCAGACGTATCGAGTTCTTCAAGAAGGTTTTTAAATCGATCCACTTTTTCCGGGAACTCGTGCCATAGATTTGTTGTCTCTCCAGGATCATTTTCCAGGTCGAAAAGCTGGCCTTCCGGATCACCAGGTCCCGGTTCGATAAATGCCGGGTAGGTAAAGCCAGCCGATCCCAATGTTTCAATATACTTCCATTTGCTGTCCTGAATAGCGCGCACACCACGGCCAGCCAGGGAAACGACCGGCGGACGTATGGACACACTCCCGGGATGCTCTCCGGTTAGTACAGGCAAAATACTGAAACTGTCTTCTCCGGCATTCTCCGGCAGTATGGTATTTGTGATATCCGCAAACGTTGCCAACAAATCAGTAAATGAAATCGTCTGATCTGAAACAGATCCCGGATTAACAACTCCGGGCCATCGTACTATGAAAGGCATACGATGGCCACCTTCATAGGCATCCCCTTTCATGCCTCTAAGTCCGCCACTGGCATCATGGCCGAATCGTTCCGTGTCTTTATCATACCAAACCGGACCGTTGTCACTGGTAAAGATAACCAGTGTTTCCTCATACTTTCCGGCATCATCCAGTGCCTGCAAAATCCGGCCGATTTTCGAATCTACCATCGCCATAAAGTCGCCATACAGGCCAGCGCCAGAAATTCCTGTAAAGGATTCTGTGGGAAGCCATGGAGTGTGTGGAGAAGGCAAGGCCACGTAGAGAAACAGCGGCTGATTCCATCCCGAATCTTTGTGATCCTGAATGATATGAACAGATTCATCGATAAATCGCGGTAATACATCAATCAACTCCAAATCAGGTGCAATGCCTCCGCCGCGCCAAAAAGCCCCTTGAATATCGGTCCAGTATCCTCCGCTAAAATGATCATCAATGGTATCCGTAGGCGGATTCACAATTCGATCGCCCCGAATGTAAAAATATGGAGGGATATCGGTGGATGCCCGGATACCAAAAAAGCTGTCGAATCCGCGATCTGCCGGCCCTCCCGCAAGAGGCAAATCCACATCATACTCACGATAAGCCGCGTAAAAATTTGCACCTGTTCCAGAGTGAACCGGCCGATCGGTGGCATGTGACTCATCAAACCCCAAATGCCACTTGCCCACCATCGCAGTATGATACCCATTTTTTTGAAGCAACGACGCAATTGTCAGCCTCCCCTCCTCAATCACCGGTTGATCCGGCCATACACTTGTATCGGTACGAAAGGGATAGCGGCCTGTCATTAAACCATACCGGGAAGGGTGGCACAGAGCACCCGGTGCATGAGCATCCATAAAGCGCATTCCTTCCTCTGCAAGTTTATCGATAATGGGGGTGGGAATTTTGGATTCTGAGTTGTAGGAACCCAGGTCCCCATAGCCCATATCATCGACAAACAGAATCACAATATTTGGGTGCTGACCAGTTTCCCGGGTGCATTGGGTTGTGAATAAGAAGATGAGTAGCAGCAATACGATATATTGAAATTTAACAGACATAGAATCTGACAGGTTTTAATGCTTTTTGCTTTAGAAGGTAATAAAAAATCATTCAACGCAATTTTTCATCCCGACACGTCTGTCGGAACTTCCGCTATCGCTTCAGCTTTTCACTTTTCACACCCAGGCTACAAACATGTGACGGTATCCAGCATATATTCCGGTGTTTCCAATATTTTCTCGAAACATTCTGTTAGCCGGTTCACGATTTCAGGATATTCGCCGGCAAGGTTATTTGTTTCGCCGGGATCATCCTTCAAATTAAACAGGTAAGCTGACGTGGTAACCTGCGGTGTTGTGAGTGGGTTTTCACGGGAATTGTGTTTTCCGGCTACCCAACCGGGCCGGGAGTCTGCAGAAGGAATCAGTTTCCAGTCACCATACCGGAAGCCATAAAGCTGGTTTCCTGCTCCCTGCTGAACGATAAAATTTCGGCCCTCATCACGTTGTCCGAGCAGAACCGGCAATAAATTCCGGCTGTCGGGGCCTGCAGCCTGCGGGAGAACTGCCCCTGTAAGTGCGGAAAACGTTGACAGGATATCGACCTGGCTAAACATGGCATCCGTTACCCTGCCTTTTTCAATACCATTAGGCCAGCTTGCGATAAACGGCAGCCGTGTTGCTCCCTCAAAAGCTGTGTACTTGCCGCCGCGGAATGGTCCGGCTGCCCGGTGACCATTCGCGTTTTCAATTGCCCCATCATCATATCCATCATCAAAAATGGGGCCGTTATCACTGGTAAATATCAGCAGAGTATTTTCCCTGATGCCCATTTCTTCCAGTTCCTTCATCACTTGTCCCACAACCCAATCGAGCTCTACAACCGTATCTCCCAACAGGCCTGTTCCGCTTTTCCCCAGGAACATGGGATTTGGCAAACGTGGAACATGGCTTTCGTGCATGGAGAGAAACAGAAAGAAAGGATGATCCCGGTTTTCCCGGATAAACTGTTGTGCGCGTTCTGCAAATACAATCGGCATCTCCTCGTCATCCCACCAGGCCGATTGACCGCCGTCCATCCATCCAATACGGCTGATTGAATTCACAATGGTTCCGGAATGCTGCAAATCTGCGCCATACCGGAGCAGTTCAGGGTGACTGACACCTGTTGGGAGGTTACCTATTTCACCGCTGTAGCTTACACGCAGAGGATCATCCTCTTCACTAAGATTATAAACATAATGGCCTTTCACGTATACGGTTGGCACTCTGTCGTTTGTAGC
>PWLN01000346.1 GCA_003559375.1 Balneolaceae bacterium
CGAGGTGGAACGTATCACATCATTTATCGGTAGCCAGCGTGGATATAAGAAACCTTTCCCGCTGCCTGTGGTTACAACAGATGAATCCGGTATTCAGGATCCGCTCGATGATATTGACGATTTATTTAAAGATGCCGCAAAAATAGTGGTTCTGCACCAGCAGGGATCGGTATCACTTTTGCAGCGTAAATTAAAAATCGGATACAACCGGGCAGGCAGAATTATCGATCAGCTATATAATGCAGAAATTGTGGGGCCGTTTCAGGGCAGTACCGCCCGTGAAGTTCGAATTTCAGATGAAGAAGAATTGTATGAGATATTTCAAAAACTGGGCATATCTTAAAAAAACCATAATCCTTATGGCTGCACTGTTTTCGTTTTTGATGATTACGAAAGAAGCAACTGCACAAGGCACATCAGCTTTCGACAGGCTGAAACAGACTTTTGAAACAGGTAAAGTTTTTAATGCTGCATTTGTACACGAGTATAATGATACCTTTACCGGAGAACAGCAACGAACCGAAGGTACAATCTGGGTAGGAAAAGACCGATATAAAATAATCAGTGGCAACAATATTATGCTTGTGGATGGTGAGATATCCCGTGTATACGACAGCACCAGAAATCGGGTCATCATCAGTGACTATGAGGAAGAAGAAGACGATTTTGCCCCCTCGCGAATGCTGCAGGGTGTTGATGATACATATTCGGTTTCTGAATACCGGCATGGTAATGGAAACATCGAAATATTACTTTCCTCAAACGACCCATTCACGATTTTTATCCAGGTAACCATTATTCTTGATGTTAATGGGATACCGTTGAGAATCGAAGCCATCGACCAGGTTGAAAATGAACTCACCACTTTTTTTATAGACGGAGTTTTTATGCCGGAAGACCCGGAAATTTTCCTTTTTCAGTATCCGGACACTGCCGAACAGATTGACCTTCGTCATGGTTCCTGATGAGAGTAAAAACTCTTAATATCATCATTTCAGTTGCAGTTGCAGCCTTTTTTATCTGGCTGGCATTACGGAATATCGAATTATCAGAATTGGGCCTTCAAATAAGAATAGTAACCTACTACTGGCTTCCTTTTTTTGTAATCACACTTTCTCTCAGCCACTATCTGCGGGCTGAAAGATGGAGGCTGCTCTTGCCTGAGGAGAACAAAGTGAGCAGGGTTACTCTATTTGCAGGAGTCATGCTCGGTTATATGATGAACACAATTATACCCCGTTTCGGAGAAATATCGCGGCCTGTATATGTTGCCCGAAAGGAAAAAGTGAATACCGGAAATCTTGTAGACACTATTGTTGCCGAAAGGTTATTCGATCTCTTTGTGATGTTTATTTTATGTATCCTGGCAATTTTTTTTCTGATAAGTGACCCATTAATCATACAATCGCTTTTTGGTATTGAAAAATGGACACTCTTTCACTATTCAATTATTCCGATCCTTTTTATCGTAATACTGTCAGGTATATGGGGATTTTACAAGATCATTTTTCTGGCTGATAAACAGATAGAATTCCAGAATCCGGTGCTTGCAAAACTTGTGAGTTTTGGAAAATCGTTTGGTGAAGGTATGTATTCGCTCAATAAGGTAAAAAACTGGCCTGTATTTATATTGCTGACAATCGGAATCTGGATGGGATATATTATTATGACTTATTTACCGTTTTACATGTTGAATATGCAGGAAACATTCGGGCTTCAGTTTTTGGATGCAATAGTGTTAACGGTTGTTTCAGCTGTTGGTGTGAGCATCCCGACACCTGCTGCCATCGGTTCTTTCCATCTGCTGATGCAGCAAGCGTTGTCATTGTTACACCAGGTTCCCCTGGCAACAGCATTAACTTACGCTACAATTATGCATGCATCAACCGTTATATTTGTATTCATTATTGGCTCTTTAACCCTTTGGTGGGATAAATATTACACACTTGCAGTGCTGGAAAAACGTTAATCATTATATTTTCCTGAAAGATGTGGTATCTTCCGATGAATCAGTCAATCTTACAGCAAAATATAAACGGGCGATTCACTATTTTTAAGCTACATTTTTTCCTCATTTTGTATGATCAGACTTCTCCTTTGCATCTTTATTGTTTTAATATTATCCGGTTATCACTCTGATAATACTTATGCACAAGAAGTGCAGCCAGACACCGAACATTCACTGCTTCCAGATATTGACCCACAGGATATTGAAATACGAAGCCAGTTTCAGGCCAGGTTTCCAGGTTTAAGGAGACAACCCATACTCGGTTTTAACCCCACTCCCCGGGTGTTTCAATCAGATCCAAATCGAATGCCTTTTATTGAAGATGAAGAAGCAGTAATGGCCAGCCTTCCTATTGGTACACTCGATCGTGCAGAACCCCCGTCGTACAGGAAAATGGGATATTCTGATCCAAGAGTTGCGTTTATCCGGGGAGGGATCGGAAGTGAAATATCACCTGAAGCGGATATTTTCGCCATTGCAAGGATAAGTGACCATAACTGGTTATCTGGAAATATTAATTTCCATTCAAGTAACGGACATGAGGAAAGAGAAAATATCAATACTTCTTTCCGGTATCTTTCTGCTGATATACATTCTTTCAACCGGTTATCTTCGCGCTCTACTCTGAGGCTGGGAGCCGGTGTACTATCTAACTTTAACCACATGCCTCAACTGGTTTCAAACCTTGAAGAATTGCTGGAGGTTAATACAAAGGTTGAACATACCGGTTTTCGTGGATCTGCCAAAATTGATATCGCAAACACATCACTTTCGGGAATTCAGTTACATGCAGATGGTTTGTTTAACGAGTATTCACTTAACTCAGGGTTAAATGAACTAACAGGAGTAACAACTGATTGGAGTTTGCGTGCCGGCGGTTCCTACTCAAGACTTGGAAACAACCTGAACGAAATTCACCGGGTTAAACTCACAGGAAATTTTGGAGGAATCGAACCTTTAACCGGCGAAACAACAATATGGTCGGTTTCCACTCTTTCAGCACACTATGAAAGGCTATTCAACTTCAGAACTGATGTCAAGGCAACATTAGGATTTAGTGGAGTATCTGACGCAGAAGACGATTTTATATTCTATTTTTCTCCGGAACTTGAAGTAAAACATACCTTTTTTACCGGCTTTAATCTCAGGGCAATAGCATCAGCAAGGCCCTCCCATCTCTCAATTGCTCAAGTACATCATCAAAACCGGTTTTTTGATTTTGCCTCCTCGCTCAGACACCAGTATGAAATGATGGCTTTGGGTGAAATTCAACTTGAACCCTTTTATGGCACAAAAATAATTGGCGGGGCAAGCTTTCAGGATATCAAAAATTATCTCTATTATTCAAGAATTGCAGCACCGGCTGGCATAGACGATATTGAGGCTGGATATTTTGCCGCAAATTTTGAAAATGCCAGAATTTTCCGGGTTTATGGCGGCTTTTCCCAGGATTTAAGGCCAGATGTTTTTTGGCTGAGTCTTGATGGAAGCTGGCAGGTTCCCCGGCTTACAGACAGCGATCTGAAAATACCCTATGTAGAATCATTATCCCTGAGAGGCACCGTTTCCATACGGCCCGTAAGGGAGTTACTGCTTGAGGGATGGAGTGAGTTTGTAAGCGGCAGAAGAGACCATAATGATGAAAGATTATCATCTCATATGCTCATTGGAAGCCGGTTTGAGATTTCATTATCAGACAGATATGGAGTATACGGTAAACTACTAAACATACTAAACGAAGAGTATGAACTCTGGCAGGGATATCGTGAACGTGGTTTCCAGGGTTACGTAGGCTTCACAATATTGTTTTAGCCATGAATCCGGAATTCATAATAGCGTTTAAGGAAGTCTTAAGAGAGGAATTGCTGAAAAAAAATAGTGTGGAAATTGAAGGCTTAGGCCATTTTGAAGTTGTGCATCATGAACAGTATCAGAAAAGATACGACACCGGGAAGGTTTTATTGATACCACCGGCAGATCGGTTGCAATTTAAATCAAACATCAGAAGTTCCCATGAAAATTGACAAAAAAAAGCTCATTGAGCTATTGGTGGACAAAACCGAGATGGAACAAACGGAGGTAGAAAACCAGCTTGACCAGCTTATTGAGCGAATCCTGGATGCTGCAAATCAGGGCAAAGCACTGGAAATAAAGGAATTTGGCTTATTTTATTTTGATGATAACGGAGATTTGAAGTTTGATCCGTCTGATGAATTGAGTTCAGAAATCAGTTTTAAATATGCTGGTATGAAACCGGTTATTATTCAGCCGGATCGCGATTCAACAATTGTTGCAGTTAACGATAAAGATGAACCATTTGATCAAGACGAAACAATTGATGAAAATTCGGATGACAAATTAATTGCTCCTGATGAGTTTGTTGATGATGAGTCAACACCGGTAAAACCATTGAAGATTGAACTGGATGAAGAATTCATTGCCGCTGAAGAACAATCTGAAGAGGATGGCTTCGACTTTTTAACTGAGCTCTCTGATGAACCTGAACCCTCACAAAATCGAAGCAAGGTTAAACCTGCAGGTATCAAGCCGAGGTTACCCCGTACTCCTGTACGCAAACAAAATAATGCAGCTATCTGGGTGATCGCAGCCATTATAATCATTGGCCTTATTGGAATTGGCATATATATGTTGTTTTTTGGCACTTCATCACCACCACAACAACAACAGGCCATTGTAACACCACAAGCTCAGCCAGGTACTCAGGAGCTTACAGATATAACAGACGATATCATTCAACCCCAGGAAACAACTGATGCTGAGGAAGATACTGAACCTGAAGATGTAACGGAACCTGAACCTGAAGCAGAGGTACAACAACCTCAAACTGTACCTCAAAACATTCCGGCTGATCAGCCTCTCTATGGCTTAATGGGTGTTACAAACCAGAATCTGAGAAATAGTTACAGTATTGTTTTACATTCGTTTACCGATGAGGAAATTGCAACAAACACAGCTAACCAGCTTGCCTTGGAGGGATACAGGACACAAGTAACCGATCGTACAGTTGCAAATAACACCATGTGGCGCGTCAGTGTTGGGCAGTTTCAAACACTTAACGAGGCACAGGTTATAGCAAATACTCTTCCTTCACCCTTTAACACACAAAACTTTATACACAGAATCGAATAATTAATCACTTAAATGAATATCATCTATTTACTATTGCTCCAGGTCGCCCCAACTGAAGACGATGACCTGATCGGGATGTTGCAAGACGACTCATCTATGTCTTTCCTTGAAATACTCTCGCAGGGCGGCCTTCTCATGATTCCGCTTTTTATCTTATCTGTACTTGCAATCTATGTAATATCAGAGCGCTGGCGTATGCTCGAAAATTCCAGGATGGACATTAATCAAATGCTTAATAACATTGAAACCCTCCTGAAATCAGGAAGCCAGCAACGGGCCATACAATACTGCGAAGAGTTTGACAAGCCACTTGCACGAATCCTGAAGTCTGGCATACGTAAGCTCGGCAGGCCAATTCTTGACATTGAAAATACCATTAAAAATGCTGGCAAGAAGGAAGTATTTAATCTTGAAAAAAGGATGAACTGGCTCGCAACTATTGCTGGTGTGGCTCCGCTTATTGGGTTTACCGGTACCGTTACAGGTATGATTCGTGCGTTTATGGACATCCAGTCACTTCAGGGTAATGTGAATCCGAGCGTATTGGCAGGCGGTATCTGGGAAGCCCTCATTACTACGGCAACCGGTCTTATAGTGGGAATCATTGCTTATGGTTTTTACAACTACCTCCAGGGAAAGGTGAATCGCATGATTTTTGAGCTTGAAAATGCATCGGCTGATTTTATTGACCTTCTTCAGACTCCCTCCCCCAAAAAACGTAATGAGGCATAAACCATGAATTTCCGGGAAGACAGCGAAATCAAAAAGCCGCTTTATATGTTTTCACAGTCGTCTTTGACCGATATTATTCTCTTGCTGCTCATTTTCTTTTTGTTGACTCATCTTTCGTCACCAATTTTGGAATTCGTGTAAATATTCCACAAGCAGAGTCGAGTGTAACAACTGAAGCCAACCAGATTTCTGTGGCAATCACTCCGGCTGGTGATTTTTATGTGGAAGGTGAACAGGTTGTAAGGACTGAATTATCGGTTGCAATCAGAACGGCATATCAGAATAAGCCAAATGCAACGTTAGTAGTACGTGCTGACAGGGATGCACGCGTGGATGATGCAGTGCGTGTAATGAATATCGGAAGAGCCCTGAACATGAGTATTGTAATGGCAACAGAACGAAATTAACCGGATATTATGCTGGAATGGTTTAAAAATAACATTTATGACAATGAAAAACGGTTTGGGATCACCATTACTGCAATCCTGCATCTGTTGCTCATTATCATTGCACTTCTTTATACTGTTCACTTCAACACGCTGGATCGTGCTGCCTTCATGGAAATCACACTTGGAGAGTTCAGGAGCGGAACCATAGCACAGCGGGCCGAAGTACAGCGCCAACAAGTGGCTACCAGGCCTAATCCCGCACTTACACAACCTGTTGATCCCGATCCTACCATCACTCAACCTGTGGAAACACCGCAGCGACCTGTTGAGGAAACCACCAAACCTGTAAATCTGCCTGACGAGATTGAACAGGTTGTGGATGAAGAGATTGTGGAAACACCTGAAACAGACATTATTAATCCCAACAATGTTGAGGTGACCGATAATATTATCCAGGAAGTTTCACCGCCCAGAACACAACAGGCAGAGCAAGTTCAGGATGGTGTAGCTGAAAGCGGAGATTTACGCGGTGCACGAGGATCACCAAATGTAGACCAGGGAACCGGATTTGACCCTGATCGTTCGGCACCCTATACCCTGCAATGGGAAGGAGAATTAAACCGTAACCCGATGGTACAACCCCTGCCATCAAACCGCACCAATGAAGAGGCTGTGATTACCATTCGCTTTGAAGTACATCCTGATGGCAGCCTGGGCCGTGTTATACCACTTAGAAAAATGAATCCTGAGTTGGAACGTGAAGTAATGCGAACCCTCAGAAGTTGGCGATTCTCCCGCCTGCCGTCTGGTGTGCCCCAGGAACCCCAATGGGGAACCATCACATTTCGGTTTGTTCTGGATTAGAGATAAAAAGTGAAAAGCTGGAGCGAATGCGACAGTCCTGAGACCCGTGATGAAAAGTAAGAAGGCTGATGGATGATGGCTGATGGCTGATGGCTGATGGCTGATGGAAAACCTGCGCATATTTATGTCACTTCCATAACTTTTGTATTTTATATTTTGCAATAAGCTCTATCTCTCACTAATCCTGTACCTCACTCCATCAACTAACCGGCATGAAAACTGTTTACTTCCTTTTCTTTATTTCGCTCCTGTTCTTCTCTTGCGGGCAACCTGATAATCAGGTTCATCAAATTGAAACCCACCTTTCAACCCAGCCATTTGAACATTTTTTTGATGCTCTCTCTCAGCAATGCGGCAATGCTTATCCCGGTGGCCTCACCCTTGAGCCTCCCGGTGATGAAATGCTTACAGGTACAGAGCTGCTTATTGTTCATTTCCGTGAATGTGATGAAAACCGGCTGAAAATGCCGTTTCATATCGAACTTGAGGACGAACAGGATTGGGACCGGTCCAGAACCTGGATTTTCACCCGGCATGAGGATGGCCTTGAAATCCGACACGACCACCGGAAGCCGGATGGAAGTGAAGATGAATTTACCATGTATGGCGGTTTTACAGTTGGTGAAGGAACAACCATCAGGCAGGAATTCAAATCTGTAGAACGTACAGAAGAAATGGGATATTTCCGTGGCTGGCGCATCGAGATAAAGCCCGGAGTACGATACACCTATGGCACCATTCGTGATACCACCTGGAGCTGGCGCGTGGATTTTGACCTCACAGAACCACTTGATGAAGTTCCACCCCCACCCTGGGGGCATTAGATATCAGATTTTCGATTTTCAGTGTTTGATTTGCGATATTCAGGAAATTGTATATACTCCTTTCGTAGCAATGCACTGATATGTCATTCAATACAAAAAATATTTATTTAACAGCAACTCTTCTTCTGCTTGGCCTGTTTGGCACCATAATACTTTATCCGATGTTTTTTGATGATGATCGTCAGCAAGCCGGACATTTCTATACTGAGCTTTTTGAGCTTTGTGGTTCAGCCTTTGAAGGTCATATTTCGGCAAACAGCCGTTCTTATCCGTTTATACAGGATGATCAGGTCATCATTGCTCATTTCAGGATTTGTCGGAGAGACAGAATGAAGGTTGCACTGCATGTTTTAAGTCCAAATGGGCAATTATGGGACCGGTCGAGAACCCTGCTGATTACCAGGTCTGATAATGATATTTTTGAGCTGCGCCATCTAAACCGGCAGATGGATGGCAGGCTTACCGGGTATTCAATGTATGGCGGTTCTTCGTCAGGTTCAGGAAGAAACGGCCTCCAGCAGTTCACGGCGTATACGCCAAATGAAATTCATGACGAATGGGAAATCGAAGTTGTTCCAAATCAGCGATTTACGTATGGCAGTAAAAAAGATGGGAATTGGAAATTTCGCGTGGATTTTAACCTGTCTGAACCACTTGATGAACTGCCACCTGCACCCTGGGGTACGGAAGACAGTAACCAGGCCGGAATGCAGGAAATAACTTTGGAAGACGGAAGAACAATACTGATTACCTGTCGGCTTTAGCAAAAATTCTTCAATTGGTATTGCTCCTCAGGTGTACATCTCTTTGTGGAAATGGAATTTCTATATCGTACGCAGCAAACTTTCTGACAATAGCCTGGTTCAACTCATTTCTCAGAATATAGCGTTCTTTTACATCGGGAACCCAAACACGCAATTCCATTTCCCAGGCTGAATCACCAAATTCACGTAGGTGAACCTGGTGTTCAGGATTTTTCATTACTTTGGGATGTTCTTCAGCAACTTCATTCAACGCCTTCAATACTTTATCAAGATCAGAAGCATAGGACACACCAACATGAATATGCAGCCGGAAAGTTGGATCGCCATGTGAAAAATTTACCACATTATTTTCAACAAATTGAGTGTTTGGCACAATGATAAATGTATTGTTCATAGACTTGATTTTGGTAGACCGGATGCTGATTTCAATAACATCTCCTTCGAGATCACCAACCTCTACACGGTCGCCCACAGTAATGGGCCGTTCAAACATGATGATTAAACCGGAAATAAAATTTGCTGTAATATTCTGAAGGCCAAATCCAATCCCGACCGACAGTAAGCCAAAAATGACAGCAAGGCTGGTGAGATTGATTTCCAAAAACTGGAACGAGATAAGAACACCGATTACAACAATCAGATATTGGGTAATCCTGGCAAGAGTAAACTGTATACCGGGGTCTATATCGAATCGTTTCAATATTCTGCCTTGCAACAGCCTTCTAATAACCGAACCAAGTATCAAAAAACCAATGAAAAAAAAGAAAAAGACTATAAGAGACCCAACCGTAACAGGATCACCCTGAACCGAAAATATCTCAATTTCAAGTATATCCTGTATTGCTGATAATATGTCACCTAACTCCATAACTCTATACCTATAAAGAAAATAAACCCTAAATCAATTCCCGAAAAAGAGAAAAAAGATCAAAAATGTATTTTCTTTCTTAAAAAAAATGTAAATGGTGTTTTCAAGACCGGTTCTGATGAACACGTTTACACCTGAAAACCGTATCATCTGCTAACACTCATAAATTACTTTCCTCCCGAATTGAACCGTAACATTCTCGACACTTTTGGAACCGAATCACTTGGCCGGTTGCTTCGTCAACAGGCCATTCCTGCCTCAGCAGGAATTCTGGTAATGTCGATCTACGGTATTGTGGATACCATTTTTGTAGGCTTGTGGGTAGGTTCACTTGGCATTGCTGCGATTACAGTTGTGCTGCCTATCACTTTTCTGATTGCAAGTATTGGCATGGCCATTGGTGTTGGCGGTGCATCGATTATCTCAAGGGCATTTGGTGAAGGAGATGATGAAAAAGCTTATCGGGCATTTGGAAACCAGGTGGGGCTGACCCTTTTTCTGGGTACATTTTTTGTAATAGCCGGCTTTTTCTTTATCGACCATATTTTGGGAGCTTTTGGCGGCAGGGGCGATGTACAGGAACCGGCACGCGAATACTTCCGTATAGTGCTTTTGGGGGTACCGTTTCTTGCCTGGGCAATGATGAGCAATAATGTGATCAGGGCGGAAGGCTTCCCGAAAATTGCAATGTATACGATACTTATACCGGCTGTTGTGAACATTATTCTTGACCCGGTTTTCATCGTCTGGCTGGACATGGGCCTTGCAGGTGCTGCCTGGGCAACTACCATTTCCTATATCGCAAGTGCACTATTTGCTACCTGGTTTTTCCTTCGTGGCAGATCCCAAATGCAGATTTCAAGAAAGTATTTGCGTCCGGATTTTAAAATTATTCGGGAGATAGCCTCTCTTGGCTCTGTGACACTGGCCCGTCAGGGTACCATCAGTATTTTGTCAATCGTACTTAACAATTCATTATTTATTTATGGCGGTGAATTGGGTTTGGCAATATATGGTATCATTGGCCGGTTGATGATGTTCGCCAATTTCCCGGTACTTGGAATTACCCAGGGATTTATCCCGATTGTCGGATATAATTATGGGGCTGGATTGATGGATCGGGTATCCAGTATGATCCGGATCTCCATGGTCTCTGCCACTCTCATCGCTTTTGGAATATTTTCTTTCATCATGATATTTACTCCTCATATTGTATCTGTATTTACCAATGATGAACTCCTGATTCGTGAAACCATCCCCTCTCTTCGGCTGGCTTTCCTTGCCACACCCCTTATCGCAATCAACCTGCTTGGCAGCGCCTATTTCCAGGCCATCGGCAAGGCACGTCCTGCATTGATTCTTTCGCTTCTTAAACAAGGCTTTTTCCTTATACCGCTGATTTTTCTTTTGCCTTTAGTATTTGGCATCAATGGAATCTGGTATTCATTCCCCATTGCAGATACTGCAGCATCAATTGTTACACTATGGTATCTGAAGAAAAAAAAGTGAAAAGAAAGGTTTTTTTGTACATAAAACGTCATGAATTAATCGTTTCACATGCTTATTGGATTTACACTTAATATTGTAACACATCAACCAAATTACCTAATTATTTTACCCAAAAGTGTTGACTTCGTCATAAAATAATTATATATCAAGCGTGTTTTACATAAATATTTAACCATGTTTTCTGATTCTTACGATTTTGTAAATCATTATGATGAAATGTTTACTGCAGATGGAACCTGCAGAGAACATTATTTACCTCTTCTCAGCAGGATTAAAAATATCCCGGTAGAAAAGCTGAAACAGCTTCAGTACACAACAGATAAGGCACAGGTGGCGATGGGGATGACATTCAATGTGTATCATGATAAACAGGGAATTGAGAAAATACTTCATCTCGATATTATTCCCCGGATAATCAGTGCTGCCGAGTGGAAAAAAATTGAAGATGGCTTAAAACAAAGAATATATGCCCTTAACCTGTTTATACAGGACATTTACAATGATCAGAAAATCCTGAATGACCGGATTTTGCCCATGGAGCTTATAGAATCCTGCCCTGGCTATTTAAAACAGTGCAGGGGCCTTACTCCACCGAAAAATATATGGTGCCACATAACCGGTACTGATTTGGTTCGTGATAAAGACGGTGAATTTTATGTACTCGAAGATAACCTTCGGTGTCCGTCAGGGGTTTCTTATCAGCTTGAAAGCAGAGAAATAATTAAGCGGGTTTTTCCTGATCTGTTGAGTAAAATGGGGGTGGCGCCGGTATCCAATTATCCCAGCAGATTGCTGAATATTCTTCAATTTCTATCTGAAAAAAAGAAGCCGGTTGTTGGTGTACTCACTCCCGGTATATACAATTCAGCCTATTTTGAACATTCATATCTTGCACTGGCAATGGGGGTTGAACTGGTAATAGGCCAGGACCTGGTTGTGATGAATAATCGGGTTTATATGCAAACAACTTCCGGTTTGCAGCAAATTGATGTGCTTTACAGGCGAATTGATGATACATTTCTTGATCCGCTTGCCTTCAATCCTGAATCTCTTCTGGGGTTGCCGGGTATTTACTCAGCTTACAAAGCCGGCAATATTGCACTTGTAAACGCTCCGGGGACTGGAATAGCCGATGATAAAGCGATCTATGCGTATGTACCGAAAATTATCCGCTATTATCTTGATGAAGAACCGGCACTGCCTAACGTTCGTACATACATTTGCAGTGAGAAGAAAGATTATGACTACGTACTTGCCCATCTCGATCAGCTTGTGGTGAAAGAAACGAATGCAGCCGGAGGCTATGGAATGATGATAGGTCCGCGTGCGAGTGCCCAGGAAAGGCAAATATTTAAAAAACTTATACAATCAAATCCGCGAAATTATATTGCACAGCCAATGCTTTCACTCTCTACAGTTCCAACACTGTCAGACACAGTTCTCGAGCCCCGGCATGTTGACCTCCGGCCTTATGTACTTTATGGAGAAGAGATTGAAGTAATACCAGGTGCTTTTACCAGAGTAGCCCTTAAGCGGGGCTCTCTTGTGGTAAATTCATCTCAGGGCGGCGGCAGTAAGGATACATGGGTTTTGCAAAAATAAATAGTATACAGATATGCTAAGCAGGGTGGCAAATAGTGTTTATTGGCTGGGACGGTATCTCGAGCGTTCCGAAAACTATTCACGGTTTATTGATGTGAATTTTAACCTCATGGCGGATCTTCCTCCAAATGTGAAAGAGCAATGGGAGCCATTGATCAGGGCAACAGGAGACTACGATCTTTACATCAGTAATTATGACAGTTTTAACAGAGAAGACGCTATCCATTTTCTTGCTTTTGATTCGAACAACCCGAATTCTCTATACATGTCTATATCCAAAGCAAGAGAGAACGCCCGAGTTGTGAGAGAAAATCTTACTAAAGAAAGCTGGGAAAAATTGAATGAAATATATCTGTTTGTTAAGGATGGAGCCGACAAGAGAATCTGGGAAAAAGAAGATTGTTCACAGTTTTTCATGGACGTGAAATATGGCATTCAGTTGTTGTACGGAATCTCTGAAAATAGTGTTGCCCGTACTGACGGATGGTACTTTATACATCTTGGCCAATACCTCGAGCGTGCTGATAAAACTTCCAGGATACTGGATGTTAAATACCACATATTATTGCCATCGGTTGAAGAGGTTGGTTCGCCTCTCGATTTTTTACACTGGACTGCACTTCTAAAGTCGGTATCCGGATTTAATTTTTACCGGCGGTTTTATGGCAAAATCGAACCCGTTAACATCGTTGAATTACTTGTATTGAACAAATATTTCCCCCGTTCGGTATTTTTCTGTCTTACCCATGCTGAAATTTGCCTTAGAACCATTTCCGGCACAACAGGCAAGGGCTACAGCAATACGGCTGAAAAAACACTTGGCGCCCTTCAATCCCAACTTGAGTATCAGGATGTGAATGAGGTTATCAGCAGTGGACTTCATGAATATCTGGATGCACTTCAGGTCAAAATAAATAATATATCGGATGCTATTCATGATAATTTCTTTAAATTGAATACTTACTCTATGAATCAAAATACTCTGCAGGAATGACCTATTGCCTCGGACTGAAAACCAAAGATGGGCTTATTGGCCTGGCCGATACCCGTATCACATCCGGTACAGAAACCACAACAGCAAAGAAAATATTTACTGTCAAAAAAAACGGACACTGTTACTTCATAATGACATCGGGCCTGCGGTCTGTGCGGGATAAAGCAATTACCTATTTTGAAGAAGTGATAGACGAACAGGATCATCATTTCAACAAGCTCTACAAAGCTGTAAATAAATTTTCGGAACAGATCAAACAGGTTGCCAAAGAAGACAAGAAGGCGATCGAAGAAGCCGGTTTAAACTTTAATTTATATACAATTATTGGCGGACAGCTTGAAGATGATAAAGAGCCATGTCTTTTCTTAGTCTACCCGCAAGCCAACTGGATTGAAATAAAAACAGGTACACCTTATGCAATTATTGGTAACTCAGGATTTGGAACTCCCGTATTGAGGCGCTCCTTAAAGTACCATGAGAGTATGGATTATGCCTTGAAATGCGCCTTTCTTTCGTTTGATGCCACTCGACTATCCGCAAATGATGTGGATTATCCCATTGATACGGTTGTTCTGTACAGAGACAGCCTTACAATAATAGAAAATCGTTTTACACAAAAAGAACTTGAGCCACTTTCCATATTCTGGGATAATCGGCTCAGAAGCGCCATAAACGAGTTGCCGGCAGATATACTGCAGAAAGCTTTTTATGAAAATGCCGAAATACTGGACAATGGAATGCACGATAAATGACTTTCAAAATATGGCATCATACCAGATATTTATATTCAAAAGAGGTCTTTCTTGAGCCTCATTATCTCCGGTTTAAACCTCTTCAAAAAAGTTATTTAAACCTTCTTCATTTTCATCTGAAAGCAGACCCTGAGCCTGCGGGATGGTCTTGGGTTAGTGATGCAGAAAACAACCCTGTAACTCAAATTTGGTTTAATGATGAAACCAGGTCTCTGGATATAGAAGCTGAAATTGTAGTTTCAATTAATGAAGGGTTTAATTTTTTTTCATTTATTCTTGACCCCTTAAAAAAACTGGAGGCCGGAAATTCTTTTTATGGTCCAAAAATTGGAGTTTTTTTAAAACCCTATCTTCAGACGGAGTTATCAGAAGTAATCAAATCATACGTCGAACAAATCTTTCAGGTAAATGATGGTGATATTATCGCCAGCCTGTCTTCTCTGTTACAACATATACACATGGAGTGGAATCATGATCTTGTTACAGAACCATATAAACTCGATGTCGAAAACTGTTTCAGTGAAAAGGCAGGTTCATGCCGTGACCTCTCATGGATGTTGATTTCAATGCTGCGATATGCCGGGTTGGCTTCAAGATATGTGAGCGGATATACATACAATGACGAACTGGAAGATGGCCATGAACTCCATGCCTGGGTAGAAACCTATTTACCTGGTCCCGGCTGGATCGGGTTGGATCCCAGCACCGGTTTATTTGTGCATGAAAACTATATTCCGGTCAGCACCAGTTTTGATCCTGTTAACACAATGCCTGTAACAGGCAGTTTCCGGGGTAATGCCAATAGCAAAATAGAAACTTACGTTTCTATTGAACAAATAGATTCATGATTCAAAAGAATGGGATCATCTTTTTGTAAACATTAAAACTTTCCAAACCTCAGGCCAACCATAGCCGATAAACCCGATAAATCTGAGTCGCTGGTGCCTTCAAGATTCACATTAGCTGCATACCTGTAAAAAACCCCTCCGCTCAGCCTGAACCAGTTAGTGATATTAAGATGGATATTGGCGCCTGGTTGTATTACGAAATAATCGTCTGACCTTTTGTCCAGGTCTCTTGCTTTCCGATATCTCACAGTACCAGCCCCTACAAGTGTTTGTGCTCCGAAATGCACCAACTTTAAAGACCGATTCACGTACTCCACTTCAAAACCACCGTAATTTGTTCTCATTTCAGGTGCACTATGGCCCTGTCTGCGCCAGTTTACCGCATCAAAATCACTTTCAGTTCTGTATCCGGCGAGTCCCAGATGAATCGCATTGCCATCACCAAAGCGTATCACCCATGCCCCTCTTGTACCGCGAAGATAGGCTGCCTGGCCATTCACTGAAGTAACTCCAAATACCAGGGAGCCATAGCCACCATGACTAACACCCCCGTCAAATAAAGTCTGCGCTTCCTGTGCCTTTGCCATCGCCGGTATTATCAAACAAGTAATAAGCAGCGGCAGTATTAATGCTTTCATAAAAATCCGCCAAACTTAAATGTCAATACTCCATTGAAGCCAGAAAAGTCGCTGTCAGAGAATCCAAAATCCGATATACCGCTCGTAAAACGGTAATTAACACCTGCGGCTATCCTGAAAAAGCTGGTTATATTGAGCTCGGCATTAATTCCTGGCTCCAGTACAAAATATCTGCCAACTTCATCTTTCACATCTTCGAAGTTACGCTCACGAAGCATCAGCGCACCACCCCCAATTAATGTTGTTGCCGTAAGATGGATTAACCTGTAAGATTGATTCGTGTACTCAAAAATAAAACCTCCATATCCACCCATTGCATAAAGTTCTTCATCGCCTTCGAATTGAAACGGTGAAATGTGATTTGTAACGAGGCCATATCCTCCTCCGCCAAGTGATATTGTATGATTCTGGTCAAGGTTAATTATCCAGCCCCCGCGTCCGCCAACCCATGCTCCTGTTGTTCCGGCTACATTGCCAATCTGAACAACGGGGCCGCCAAAACCGCCATGGCTAACGCTGCCATCAAAAAGGGTTTCAGCTTGTTGTGCATAAGATGGTGAGTAAAGGAGTCCTGATAAGAATACTGCTAATGCAAGAAATGCAATGTTTATGATGTTGTTACGATTCCGCTCGTTGGAATGTCTCTTGGAATTATTTTTCATTGTATATGAATTTTTTTTTTGCCAGTGGATGACTCCCGGTCATACTAATTGCAGCAGATAAGTTCTTACATGATGTAAACTTCTGCCTTATATGGCACTCATACGGAAATAATGAAGAAGAGTTTTAGATAATTTAACCGAAATAACTAAAATGAGATAATAAACTGTATGAGTTATCGGAACTCTGCAAAACTTTATGGTCTCGCCTGTAGAAAATGACTAAATCAAACCATGATGAAACTCTTGAATTCCCATGAGAGGGTCACAAGTATTGTGAAAAGACAATGAGCCGATAATCCCGACACCGATGCCGGGATTTTCGCTCCGCTGCAGCTTTTCACTTTTACCCCGCCCATAATATAAGGCTGTAAAAATCTGATCACGTATGATTCAGTTCCACTCCCCAAATTTCTTCGGCATAATCACGGATTGTCCGGTCTGATGAAAATTTTCCAACTCTTGCAGTATTCAGCAGGGCTGTTCTGAACCATTCTTTTTTGTTCCTGAACAGCTCGTCAGCTTCTCCTTGTTTTTTTACATATGCATCAAAATCGGCCAAAACAAGAAAATAATCGCCTTTATGCAGCAATGAATCGATGATAGGTTGATAAAGGTTTTTATCTTCATTAAAGAAGCCATCCCTGATTTGATCAAGAGCTTTTTTGAGGTCCTTATTTGCCTCGTAATAATCCCACGGATTATAACCTTCATGCCTCATACGTTCCACATCTTCAACGGTATTTCCGAAAATCAGGATATTTTCATCACCTACTTCTTCATGGATTTCTACATTTGCTCCATCGAGTGTGCCAATGGTAATTGCGCCGTTCAATGCGAACTTCATATTACCGGTGCCTGAGGCTTCAAAACCCGCTGTTGAAATCTGCTCCGACAGATCAGCAGCCGGGATCATTTTTTCTGCCAGTGTTACGCTGTAATTTTCCAGGAACAGGAATTTTAGTTTACCGTTCACATCAGGATCATTGTTGATTTTCAGGGCAACATCGTTCATGAGTTTAATAAATAACTTGGCCATGGTATAACCGGGAGCGGCCTTACCAGCAAGTAAAATTGTTCTCGGAACTACGTTCATATCCGGGTTCGCTTTGATCTGATTGTATTTTGCTATTGCATAAAGCGTGAGCATTAATTGTCGCTTATATTCATGAATTCGTTTGATCTGAATATCAAACATGGAATTAACATCCACCCTGATATCCTGCTTATTCTCAATATAATCGGCAAGATGTTGTTTGTTGTTCTGCTTGATTTCAACAAACCTATCCATGAATTCCTGGTCATCAATATATTTTTCTATTTCACGAACCTGATCGAGATTTGTAACCCAGCCCTCACCTATTTTTTCAGTAATGAGATCAGCAAGTTCACGGTTACATTGTCTCAGCCATCTTCTTGGTGTGATTCCGTTGGTTTTATTGGTAAACCGTTCCGGATACATTTCATAGAAATCCCTGAACAGGGTTTTCTTGATGAGGCCACTGTGTAATGCCGCAACACCATTGATTTTATGAGAACCAACGATCCCCAGGTGTGCCATATGGACAACAGGATTTTCACCTTCGCCTACGATCGACATACGGCTGATCTTCCCACGGTCATCACCGATTTTAATTTTCACATCGTTTAGGAATCGTCGATTAATCTCGTAAATAATCTGCAAGTGTCGTGGCAGCAAGTTTCTTAACAATGAAACTGGCCACTTTTCAAGTGCTTCCGGCAATATAGTATGGTTGGTATAAGCCATGGTTTTTTCCGTAATGCCCCAGGCAAGATCCCATTCCAGTCCCTCTTCGTCAACCAGCACTCGCATTAATTCAGGTATGGCCAGATTTGGATGTGTATCATTACACTGAATGGCCACTTTTTCCGGCAGTTTGCGCCAATCGTTATTGGTTTTTCTGTAACGCCGCATGATATCCTGCATGGAGGCGGCAACGAGAAAAAATTCCTGTTTCAGGCGAAGTTCCTGGCCTACAAAAACTTTATCGTTCGGATAAAGTACTCTTGAAATATTTTCATTTAACTGTGTATCCCGCACTGCATCGATGTATTGTCCCTGATTAAAGCTCTTCAGGTCGATGGACGAGGAAGAAGAAGCCTTCCACAGGCGCAGGTGATTTACAATATTATTTTTAAATCCGGGTACCGGTATATCATATGCAACAGCCAGAACATCATGGGTGTTTTCCCACTTAAATCGAAGATCCCCATCTTCGTCATGATATGCGTGGGAATGGCCGTAGAAAGGAACATTATATTGGGTTTTCGGCCTTACTACGTCCCATGGATTTCCATACCGGAGCCATAAATCGGGCTTTTCAACCTGGAAACCATTTTCAATAGATTGGTAAAATATCCCGAAGTCGTATCGTATTCCATAACCGACAGCCGGTATTCCGAGTGTGGCCATTGAATCAAGAAAACATGCAGCAAGACGCCCAAGACCGCCATTGCCCAAACCGGCATCCCATTCGGCGTTTCGAATCTCATCATAATCCAGGCCAAGCTCCTGCATTGCTTCTGCAGCTACATCCTGCAAACCAAGGTTAACAAGCATATTATCGAGCAACCGGCCAATAAGGTACTCCATAGATATATAATAAACCCGTTTGGCATCATTTTGATAATAACCCTGTTGGGTATCAATCCACTTGTCATGCAGCCTGTCCATCACGGATAAAACAACACTTTTATAGCTGTCCCATACTGTTGTTGAGTATTGATCTTTTGCCAGGGTATATCGTAAATGCTGTACAATATCTTCTCTAAATGAATCTGCATCCATACCGTTTCGAGGATTCACTGTATCTTTTTTCTTCATAAGTAATGGTGTCGGTTATATTTAATAATAATTTTCGAATGAGCCATCATTTGTCTGTGCCCATTCAGGGGTTGTTATCTTTAATCTTGTGCTCAATCGTTTCTGTAAATGCCATAATCCGGTGTAAAACCCGGCCTGGTTAAGTTAGTTGAAAATCCAAGCTTATGAAACGACTCATATGCCTGAATTGCAACAAAATCTTGTTCAAATATACCAAAAACTGTAGAACCGCTTCCGCTCATTGCCGCGTATACAGCTCCGAAATCAATCATCTGGTCTTTAATATTTCCGATCATTTCATACATGGCAATCACTACAGGTTCCAAATCGTTCTTAAGCAGATACTGCCATTCCGGGATCTCTTCTTCAAGAAGAGTTTTTTTAAGAGAAATATCGGGAAACGGATCAGGTGAACATTTTTGATATGCATCTACTGTTGAGGACTCAAAACCCGGATAAACACATAAAATCCAGGCATCAGGCTGAATAGGGAGTGGCTCGATGGAATGGCCAAGCCCGGTTCCAATACCTGTTTTACCCTTGATGAAAAAGGGGATATCTGCGCCAAGATCACGGCATAAATCTATCAGATCATCTTCAGTGAGCCCGGAATTCTCCAGCTTATTTAGCAATCTGAATGTAAGGGCCGCATTACTGCTTCCGCCCCCAAGCCCTGCGCCTGCCGGAATTCTTTTGTCAACCTTGAATGTATAATTCTGCTTCAGGCCCACGTACCTTTCAAAAGATCTGTAGGCCCTGGTTATCAGGTTTTTTTCATCAGATGGAATGTTTTCTGCCGATAATTCCAGAACATATTCCTGTGAAGGGTGTACCTCAAACCTGTCGCACCATTCAATAAAACAAAAACCTGTCTCTATTGTATGATAACCGGTGGGAAGACGTTCCAGCACGTTAAGACCGAGGTTTATTTTACCGTAAGAATTTGCGATCCACATTCAGGTATAATCATCTTTAATCTTTAAAAGATAACGATAGGCTTCATTGTCATCATTCGGAATAATGCCATCCAATATGGCATTCTTAATTCTGTCTTTCACCTGTCCAACAACCGGGCCAGGTTTTATATTCAGTACTTCCATAATTTGCTCACCTGTAATTGGGTTCTTCCAGTTTCTTATCCGGTCTTTCTCTTCAACCTCTTTTATCTTTTTTTCTACGTTATCAAAATTTTTCTGAAACTTTTTCTGCTTCCATTCATTTTTTGTAGTAATGTCGGCCCGGCACAAAATCATCAGGTCTTCCAATTCATTCCCAGCTTCATAAATCAGTCTTCTGATAGCGCTGTCGGTAACTTCTTCAGATGCCAGGGCAATCGGCCTGAGATGCAGCCTAACCAGTTTCTGTACATATCTCATCCGCTCATCCATCGGAAGCCCCAGGCGCCTGAAAATCCTGGGCACCCATTTGGCCCCAAGTGCATCGTGTCCATGAAAAGTCCAGCCAGAACCATGTATAAATCGTTTTGTAGGGGGCTTGGCAATATCGTGCATGATGGCCGCCCATCGCAGCCAAAGATCATTGCTCACCAGGGCTACATTGTCGAGTACTTCCAGGGTATGCCAGAAGTTATCCTTATGCCGCAATCCATCTTTTTCATCAACACCAAGCAAATTTACCAATTCCGGTAAAAACTGCTCAAGTAGTCCTGAATCAAGCAGCATTGCAAACCCGGATGATGGCTTGGCAGCCAGCACAATTTTATTCAGTTCATCGATAATTCTTTCTTTTGAGATGATAGACAACCGATGCGACATTTTCCTGACTGCAGCCATTGTTTGATCTTCAACTGAAAAACCGAGTTGTGAAGCAAAGCGAATAGCACGCATCATTCTTAGAGGATCATCATCAAACGTTCGTTCCGGATCAATGGGAGTGCGAATTATGCGCGACTTAAGATCACTGATACCGCCAAAAGGATCATACAGAACACCAAAAGAACCTGGATTCAGGCACCAGGATAATGCATTGATGGTAAGATCTCTTCTTAGTTGATCGTCTTCAAGCGTACCATTCTCTACAGCCGGCTTTCGGGAGTCTTTACGGTAGCTCTCTTTTCTTGCACCTACAAATTCAAGGTCAAGATCATGATATTTAACCTGTGCTGTACCAAATTTTTTAAAAACTGAAATCCTTTTTGATCCTAACCTGGAAGCTACTTTTTGAGCCAGGGTAATACCCGAACCGATAGAAACAAAGTCAATATCTGTAATATCAGTACTGAGTTTGTTAAGGTAATAATCGCGTACATAGCCACCCACTACAAAAACCTGCTGGTTAATCGATTCGGCAACTTCGCCAATCGTCTTGAATAATATAAGATGTTTATCGGGTATCCCTGTCAAAATTCAATAAGTATAAATTTAGCCTGTAAAAATAACAACTATTATGAACGCATACAGATTAAAATTTTGCAGTAGCTATACTTGCGGTTTCATTGTTAAAAAACCGGCTAAGATTTGACTTGTATTAGATCGTTACCTGCCATTTCACATGCTCATGAATTATCTGACCCCTGATGAGTAATATCTGAAAACGATTTCACTGAATAAGCTTCAATGTTCCGGCAACTTCAAATATCAATTAAATATTATCATTTTCTCATTATATCATTAAGAGTGTGAGAATTTCATAAACTTTTTTAACTTTTTTTCCCTTGAGGTTTGATAATATCACCGGCAATGATTAAGATTCAATAGTGAAATCGTTACCATGATTTCATCATCATGACATTATTGCATGTATTGGAGAAGTTTTGCCATTTTAAATGAACATTTTAATTGATTTAACAAGTCGGATGTAGTGGTATGAGCCGTCTGGGTTTTCTAAGCAATTGAGAATTCCCGTTTGACGATTCCTGTCATTTTTTTAAATGGATCATGGATCACATTTTTATACAGTTAATATCTTCATTGATAGGAGTAAAAAGGGATAAAGTTTAATTGATGACGAATACCGAATCAATATTGGAGATGTATGATATCCGAAAGGAATTTCCGGGTGTACTTGCTCTTGATGATGTTCAGCTTTCTCTGAAGAAAGGTGAAGTACATGTTTTGCTGGGTGAAAATGGCGCCGGCAAGTCAACACTTATGAAAATACTGAGTGGCGCATATGTGAAAGACAGCGGGGAAATTTATATTGATGGAAACTTTACTGAAATACAAAGCCCTGCACATGCACAGGAGCTTGGCATCGGCATTATCTATCAGGAATTTAATCTGAATCCATACCTCAGTGTTGCAGAAAATATTTTTCTTGGCCGTGAACCCGTCTACTTTCCCGGCGTGATTCACTGGGAAAAGCTTTACAATGAAGCACAGGCAATCTTAGACAGCCTGAATGTGAAAATTAATGCAAGGCATAAAGTTGAATCTCTGGGTGTAGCTATGCAGCAGATGGTTGAGGTTGCCAAGGCATTATCGCTCAAGGCACGGATATTGATCATGGATGAGCCAACGGCTTCACTATCAAATAATGAGATTGAGTCCCTTTTCAAGACCATATTGCACCTTAAAAAGCAGGGTGTTGCCATCGTATATATTTCACACCGCCTTGGTGAAATATTTGAAATCGGCGACAGAGTTACGGTTCTGCGCGACGGTAAATACATTGCTACCAAGCCGGTTAATGAGATTACAAGAGAAGATATGATCAGAATGATGGTGAACAGAGATCTTGATGACCAGATACCCAAAGTGAAAGCAGATATTGGCGAGACAATTCTTAAAGTTGAAAATCTGAATGTTAATGAACGGCTAAAAGAGATCAGTTTTGAACTTTATCGTGGTGAAATTCTTGGAATTGCAGGCCTTATGGGTTCAGGGCGTACAAGGCTGGCAAAAACTCTTTTCGGGGCTGAAACCATCAGTTCAGGAAAAATCTGGATTGAAGGACGTGAAGTATCACTGAAATCGCCTCGTGATGCCATAAATGCAGGTATTGGGCTGGTTACAGAAGACCGCAAATCTGAAGGCCTTGTACTTGATCTTTCTGTTAAACAAAACATTTCACTACCTAACATTAAAAAATTTATCAAAGCCGGAGTACTCAACTTTAATAAAGAAAATGCCGTGGCGGATGAGTACATCACCAGACTGAAAATTAAAACCCCCTCAAGAAACCAAAGTGTAGTTTACCTGAGTGGCGGCAACCAGCAGAAAGTGGTACTGAGTAAGTGGCTTTGTTCCGACACAAAAATCTTTATTTTCGATGAACCCACGCGGGGAATTGATGTTGGGGCGAAGACTGAAATTTATCAGCTTATGAATCGGCTAACAGCCAATGGTGCCGCAATTATCATGATCTCATCAGAAATGCCTGAAATCCTTGGAATGAGCGACCGGATCCTTGTAATGCGCGATGGCCAAATTTCCGGTGAGTTATCAGATCTTGAAGCAACACAGGAAAAAATTATGAATTATGCATTAGGCGAATCACATGAAGCAGCTGTTTAATCACCTTAATTTTGACCAGATGAGGCAGTTCGGAACATTCTTCGGATTGCTTGCCCTCTGTGCGCTTTTTACTATTCTTTCACCACACTTTTTCACCACTTCCAATCTTCTAAATGTTGCACAGCAGTCGGCTATTATTGCCGTAATTTCTGTTGGAATGACATTTGTAATTATTACTGCCGGAATAGATCTTTCTGTGGGTTCCGTCCTGGCATTTTCTGGTGTGGTTATGGCAAGTGTTCTGCATGCAGGTCTGCCTATTCCCATTGGTATTGCTGTTGGTATGGCAGTTGGGTTTACATGCGGGTTAGTAAATGGTATGCTTGTTACTTATGGCAAAATACCACCCTTCATCGCAACACTCGGAATGATGAGTATCGCTCGCGGGGCAGGATTATGGTATACTGATGGCAGGCCAATTTCCGGCTTTGACGACAGCTTCCGATTCTTAGCCAATGGTGAAATATTTCATATTCCGGTCCCTGTAATTATCATGATAGTTGTATATGCGGCAGCTCACTTTGTGTTGACCCGTACAAAAATGGGTCGATATACTTATGCAATTGGAGGAAATGCTGATGCCGCCCGTCTGTCTGGGATTAATATTAAATTATATCTTAATATTATTTATGGAATAGCAGGGCTTCTTAGTGCTCTTGCTGCTGTAATGCTTACAGCAAGGCTTAATTCAGCACAACCTATTGCAGGAATTATGTATGAACTGGATGCAATTGCGGCAACGGTAATCGGAGGAACCAGCCTTTTTGGCGGTAAAGGCACGGTAATCGGAACGTTGATTGGTGCTTTGATCATCGGTGTACTGAGGAACGGACTCAATCTGCTGGGTGTGTCATCATTTATCCAGCAAATTGTGATCGGATCGGTGATTATTGGGGCTATTCTTCTTGATACGAATTTAAAGAACTCAAAAAAATGACATCATCATGAAACAATCAATATTCATCAGGTTTACCATTTTTATCCTTTTAATGGCTCTAACGCTGCCTCTTTGGGGATGCTACAAGGAAGAGTTTCCCGGGCGGCCAACCGTTGCCCTGGTAGTTAAAACACTAAATAATCCATTCTTCAATGACATGCAAGCCGGTGCAGAACAGATGGCGCGTGAATTGGAAATTAACCTGATTGTACAGGCTGCAGAAAGGGAGGTAGATGTAGAGCAGCAGGTACAAATTGTCGAGAATCTGATACAACGCCGTGTTGATGCGATTTTGCTAACACCCAGCGGCTCCCGTGAAGTAGTTCCGGTAATATCCAGAGCCAACCGCGCAGGTATTCCGATACTCAATCTCGATACCCGTGTAGACATGGATCTCCTTAACCGTGATAATGCTGAAATTGCCACATTTATAGGATCAGATAATTATGAAGGTGGATATATCGCAGGCAGGTTTGTTGGCCAGGCACTGAATGGGCAGGGTAAAGTGGCTATTCTCGAAGGTATACCGGGTCACGAAACAGCCGATTCTCGCCAAAGAGGATTTCTGGCTGGGCTATCCGAATACCCTGATGTACAGGTTGTGACTTCACAAACTGCAAATTGGGAAAGAAATCTCGGCTACAATGTTTTTGAAAATATCCTTCAATCATTTTCGGATGTTAATGCTGTATTCGCAGCCAATGACCTTATGGCGCTTGGAGCTGTTGAAGCAATCTCTTCAAGCGGACGCTTGCCAGACGATGTGATTGTTGTCGGTTTTGACGCACACAGCGAAGCGGTTGATGCGATCCGACGAGGTATTATGCATGCCACTGTAGCACAGAACCCATTTGAAATAGGACGGGCAGGTGTTGAATACGCATATAGAGTACTAAACGGTGAAGAGATTCCTGATGATATCACGATCGAAATTCAGCTCATTACGCGCGACAACCTTTAAAAATCTTCAATATTCATAATTAAAATAGGAGACTAATATGAGATCAAATATTAATGTAGGAGTAGTAGGACTTGGGCGCCTTGGAAGCTTATATGTTGACTATCTAAGCTATCAGATACCCGGAGCCAGTGTAATCGCTGTAGCTGATGCAGATACGAAACTGGCTGCCACCATTGCAGAAAAATATTCCATCAACCATGTGTTTCAGCATCACGAGGATTTGCTTGACGTTAAAGATTTAGATGCGGTTGTTATTGTAAGCCCAACAAGCACCCATAGAGATATTGTAGTGGATGCATCAGCAAGAGGGAAAATGATATTTTGTGAAAAACCACTCTCTATATCTCTCGATGAAGCTGTGGAGATGAAAAAAGCTGTTGAAAAAACTGGTGTATTTTTCCACATGGGATTCATGAGGCGTTTCGACCGTGGTTACTCAGCTGCAATGAAGCGCATTCAGGAAGGTGAAATCGGTACACCTATTGTATTTAAAGCTACCTCGCGCGACCCCTACCGTCCGAGTCTGGAATATGCTGATCCCAAGAAAAGCGGAGGACTGCTTCTGGATATGGGTATTCACGATATTGACCTTGCCCGATGGTTTATGGGCGATGTAGCAGATATTTATACCATTGGAGATGTTCTCGCTTTCCCTGAAATGAAAACTATCAATGATCCGGATAATGCCATGGTAGTAATGAATTTTGAATCCGGCAATATCGGCTCTATCGACCTGAGCAGAAGTGGTATCTACGGATATGATATCCGTACCGAAATATTGGGTACCAAGGGAACCATTCAAATCGGTTACCTTCGTGAAACACCTATTACGATACTGAAGAAAGAAGGGGTAATTCACGATACTGTTCCATTTTTCATGGAAAGGTTCCAGGAATCATATATCATACAGCTTAAGCATTTTATTGAAAATGCATTGAACCAAAAAGAACCTTCTGTTACCGTTGAAGACGGTGAAAGAGCCTTGCTTGTAGCACATGCAGCAACCTACTCACTGCATCAAAAGGCACCGGTGGTAATCGATAATGAAGCCATGACTTATCAACTGAAATCGGAAACTGAAAAAATTTCTACCTGATTGCATTATGAAAAAAAATGTATTGTTCAAAAATACCGCAAGTAAAAAAGGCCGTAATTGGATTATTACACCCGAAAATTCTGAGTTGGTAGCACTCAGCTATGCAAGAATAATTCTTGATAGCGAGGTTACGTCAGCTGATTATGATAGCAAGGAAGCAGAAGCCTCGCTCTTTTGCATGAGTGGTGAAGGCACCATCCGGATAGGAGAGAAATCATACACTCTTAAGCCCTATGATGCACTTTTTATCCCTCCCGGGAAAACAGGAGTTATAACCACAGAATCCACTGTAGATATTGTGGAGTGCACTGCTCCATCTTCTGCTTCAGGCGACCCGGTCTATATTCCTTATCAGGAACTGAATGAAGACCCAAGGTATACTGAAATGCTTGGTTTTGATGGATGTTACCGGAAAATTCACCGTACAATTGATGATAATGTACCGGCTAAACGGCTTCTTTGCGGCCTGATTTTCAGCAATGACGGAAACTGGACAAGCTGGGCTCCCCATGAACACGCAGATACAAAAGAAGAAATCTATCTTTATTTCGATATGCCGCCACCAGCCTTCGGGCTTCAGCTTGTCTACGAAGATATCGAAAATCCCGAATATCTCGGGCCGGTATACCAGGACGATGCAGTAGTCATCAAACGAGGATATCATCCTAATGTAGCCATACCGGGTTACCCGATAAATTTTGTCTGGATGATGGCCACATTAGATGAAAAAATGGAACGTACATGGGCTGGAGTGAACACACAACCCGAATTTTTAAAAAATTAGAACAGACTTAAATATGATGTCGAATTCCAATCGAGACATTTTATGCATCGGCCGAAGCTCCATCGATCTTTACTCGAATGATATCGGCTCACCTTTTGAGGAAATCACCACATTTTCCGCTTTCGTTGGGGGCTGTCCGACAAACATTAGCGTTGGTACACGGCGCCTTGGGTTAAAATCTTCCCTTTTAACGGGAATAGGTTTTGATCCGGTTGGCGACTTTATCCTTCATTTTCTGAATAAGGAAGGAGTAGACACTTCCTTCGTTTACCGAAAAGAAGGCCGCCGCAGCAGTGCGGTAATACTGGGAATTGAGCCACCCGATAAATTCCCCCTCGTCTATTATCGGGATAACTGCGCTGATATCGCCATTACTATTGATGATATAAAAAGCATACCCATGGAATCATTCCGGGCAATTATCATTAGTGGTACCGGACTGAGCAGAGAACCATCCCGTTCAGCGACTATCCTTGCTGCTGAGCTGGCTTCAGAAAAAGGTGTCCGTGTTTTTCTTGATATCGACTTCAGGGCAGATCAGTGGCCCAACCTGCAGTCCTTTGGTGCGATTACACGTTCAGTGCTGCCCTATGTAGATATTATCATCGGTACATCTGAGGAAGTTAAAGCCGGTGCATATATGGGAAGCGGTGAAGCTAATGTTAGTCATTCCCAGGTTAACGAATCAAGGATTGATGCTGATCTTGATGAAAGTATCCGGCGTTTACTCAAGCGCGGACCTGAAGTTTTGATGCTGAAATCTGGTACAGATGGCTGTTTTATATATGAAGCCAGTGGCACTGATCCGGTTCATGCTAAAGGGTATCCGGTGGAAGTTGTAAATACACTTGGCGCCGGAGACGCCTTTGCGAGCGGACTGATTTATGGATACATGAACGGGTGGGATTGGCACAAGTGTGCCCGGTTTGGCAATGCCTGTGGTGCTATTGTGGTAACACGGCAGGGCTGCGCGAACTTCATGCCGTTCGTGAAAGAAGTTGAAGAATTTGTGGGAGAAAGGGGCGGTTTATGATCAGTTTTGAAAAAGAAAAATATATAGGGCGTGATCTCTTTAAGCAAATCACAGATATTCGTGTGCATAATCCCGGTTTTATTTCAGAGGTTGCAAGGACAAGGATAAGGCGCAAAGAGTTTGTGCCTGCCGGAAAAATGAATATTGTTGCTGCCGATCATCCTGCACGTGGCAGCCTTTCTGTTGGAAATGACCCGCTTGCAATGGCCGACCGTCACAGCCTGCTTTCACGTCTTGTTTGTACGCTTCAATCCCAGTGGGTTGATGGAGTACTCGGAAGTATGGAGATTCTCGAAGATCTACTCATTTTGCATGGTCTTATGAATAAAACAGGGGCCGGTTTCCTGGATGGAAAACTCCTCATCACAAGCCTGAACCGTGGTGGTCTGCCCGGCGGAGCATGGGAGCTTGACGACCCCATCACTGGTACAGATGCCAAAACCTGCGCTGCATTAGGGCTGGATGCTGCAAAAATGCTGCTGCGTTTCGATTTTACTTCACGTGATACCATCAGAACCATAGAGTATTGCGCAGCAGGTGTTCGAGACATGAATTCCCAAAACCTGCCGATTATCCTGGAACCGCTGCCTGTTGAGAAACACGGTAGCAGCTACAGGGTACTAAAAGACCCTGATCAACTGATCCGGCTCATTGCAGTGACTTCGGCTTTGGGAGACAGCAGCAGGAATATCTGGCTCAAAATACCTTTTACCAGCGATTTTGAAAGAGTAGCCGCTTCAACTACTCTTCCTATTGTTATCCTTGGCGGTGACAGAAACTCCGGCATCGACGAACTTCTCTATGATCTCAAACAGGCCCTGAACTCCTCTCACCAGGTGAGAGGGGCTATGTATGGCCGAAATGTACTGTATCCTGAAAATGCACATCCTAAAGATGTAGCTGAAGCCATTGGCAAATTGGTGCATCAAAAATCAGAAAGCAGGAAACAAGAAAACATACTGTTAACAAATGAATAGTTAAATCAAATAACGATGTTATGAAACATGAAAGACTAACTGTAGCACAGGCAACCATTCAGTTCCTGAAAAATCAATATGTTAAACGTGATGGTAAAGAACATACCTTTATTAAAGGTGTATGGGGAATCTTTGGGCATGGTAATGTAGCCGGATTGTCTCAGGCTCTTCATCAATATCCTGAAATGCCCTATTATCTCACCCGCAACGAACAGTCCATGACACACACTGCTATTGCCTATGCAAAAGCAAAGTTCCGGATGGAGGCCTTCGCCTGTACAGCTTCAGTAGGGCCCGGTTCAACAAATATGGTTACAGGTGCTGCAACAGCTACCATTAACCGGCTTCCTTTGTTGTTGCTGCCAAGTGATACTTTCGCCAGACGAAATGTTGGGCCGGTATTGCAGCAGCTTGAATATCCACTAAGTCAGGATGTTTCTGTGAATGACACTTTCAAACCTGTATCAAGATTTTGGGATCGTATCAACCGGCCGGATCAGCTGCCCTGGTCTTTGCTTGAGGCAATGAGGATCTTAACGTCTCCGGCAGAAACCGGAGCGGTTACCGTCTGTTTTCCACAAGATGTTCAAACCGAAGCTTATGATTACCCCACATCACTATTTGAAAAACGAGTATGGACTATACCACGTAATTTGCCGGATGTGAGCCTTTTACAGGAAGCTGTTCAATTGATCAAACAGGCAAAAAATCCGTTTATTATCGCGGGAGGAGGTGTACTGTATAGTGAAGCAACCCAAGAATTAGATCAATTTGTAACCGCCACTGGCATTCCGGTTGGTGAAACACATGCAGGAAAAAGCTCTCTGCCATTCGATCATCCACAAAACCTTGGTTCTATTGGAGCAACAGGTGTACTCGCTGCTAATGAAGCTGCCACAGATGCCGATCTGGTAATTCTGATTGGCACCCGCCTTAGTGATTTCACCACTTCCTCCAAAACCCAGTTTCAGAATCCAGATGTGAGATTTATTCATATCAATGTGTGCTCAATGGATGCCCATAAACTTTCTTCACTCCCGCTCCAGGGTGACGCCAAAGTAACCATTAACGCACTTCAAAAAGCACTTGAAGGTTATCGAATCAGCGATGAATATCAATCGGTAATTGCCGAACTGAGAACGAAATGGATGGCTGAGCTGGACCGTGTAACAAGCCTGCCATTGTCGGATAAGCTGCAGCAGCCTAATGTACTTAAGGCTGTTAATAACGCTGCTGGAAAATCATCTGTTGTGGTATGTGCAGCTGGAAGCCTGCCTGGAGATCTCCATAAACTATGGAAAGCCTATGAACCGGGTGGATATCATCTTGAGTATGGCTATTCTTGTATGGGATATGAAATTGCAGGAGGGCTTGGCGTTAAAATGGCACGTCCAGACAAGGAAGTTGTGGTAATGGTTGGTGACGGATCTTATCTGATGCTCTCTTCTGAACTGTCAACAGCTGTTCAGGAAGGAATCAAAATTACTGTGGTACTGCTAAATAATCATGGATATGGAAGTATTGGATCACTATCTCAGTCTGTAGGGTCCGAAGGCTTTGGAACCAACTACAGGTACAGGGAATCTGGCAACGGGCAGCTCACAGGGGAAACCCTTCCTACCGATTTCGTAATGAATGCCAGGAGTTATGGTGTTGATGTTCACTCGGTTGAAAGTTATGATGAACTTGAACAAGCACTGCAAACAGCAATGAAAGCCGATACCACTCAGGTAATTGTTGTTCCGGTTGATAAAGTTCAGAAAGTGCCGGGGTATAGTTCCTGGTGGGATGTTCCTATTTCGGAAGTTTCGCTTCATAACGATGTAAATGAGAAAAGAAAACAGTACGAAGAAGCTAGAAAGAAACAGCGTAACTATTTCTGAAGAAATACGAAACCAGAAGAGCTTACCGCTCCTCTGGCTCGTGATCATCCGTAGCTGGATAAATCAAACGGGTGGCAAACATCGTGTTGCTGCCCGTTTTTATATCACTTATAATTACAATGTAAAATCCGGAATTCAGCAATACAACTGCAAATTTTTTAGGCAGCCACTCCGGTTTTTACAAGCCAATGCTCTGCAGAAATTCTCTGTTCCTTTTTGCACTCTCCTTTGGAGAACCCATTCCGGGTAATACATCCTGTTCCACAACAATCCAGCCTGAATAATTCTGATTTCTGAGTTCATCCAATACCGCACGGAAATCAATTGAACCTTTTCCAAGCTCACAGAAAATTCCTTTTCCTACCGCTTCAAAATAATCAAGATCCTTTTCTACAACTTCCTCAAAAAGCGTTTGGCTCCAGTCTTTGAAATGAACATGGCCAATTCTTTCCCGGAACTGAATAAGGCCTTCTACCGGGTCGCCACCGCCGAATGCAAAGTGCCCGGTGTCGAAGCATAGATTTACATACTCCGGACTGGTGCTGTCGAGAAGTTTTTCAATTTCCCACGGAGTTTCAATGTAACCTGCACAGTGATGATGAAATACGCAATCGAGCCCTGTTTCATTTTTTACAGCTTTTGCAATCTCTTCGACACCACTTGCAAAAATCTTCCAGGCTTCCGGCGTAAGTGAGTGTTCAGGTTTAATCCTTCCTGTAAGTTTTGTCCGAGTAGGATTTTTTCCATTGTCGTCTGAAAGAACAATCCTTGCATGTTTGGGGTCAGTATCTTTCAGTAATCTGGCAGTTCTAAGTGCGAGATTCATTCCACTTGAATGGTCTTCCGGGTTAATAAAGTTCACAGGCACAAATGCTCCGACCAAATTCAACGTTCTTTGATTCAGTTCCGCCTTCAATTGAACCGGTTCGGAAGGCATAAATCCCCAGTCGCCCAACTCAGTGCCGAGATAACCGGTATCTCTCATTTCATCCAGCACTTTTTCATAGGTATCAGTTTTGCCGTCAAGCCCGAATTCAAGTACTCCCCACGAACATGGGGCATTCGCTATTGAGATCATATTTTATAGTTTTTCAGGTGTTCGTTCAGGTGATGAAAACAAATCATTCGTTCGTATCATCCACCGGTTATATATATAATTTAGTGAAAAGATGAAAACGTTTTACTTTTTCAAATTCTCTTGTTTCAAATAATTTATTACATTAATCTAATTAAGTGTAAATATCCAATTTAGGGAAATCCATTTAAAACTTCACTACTAACCTAAGTTTCTAATAGCAGTTAACTTACGTTTCTGCATTATGACATTTTTATAATATGATCTGCCTATGCCTACATTAAAAGAAGTGGCTAAGTATGCAAAAGTTTCCATTACCACTGTATCAAGGGTAATGAACGAAGCCGACAAAGTAAATCCTGAGACACGTGAAAGGGTACAAAGGGCAATGCGTGAACTCGATTATCAGCCAAACAGGGTTGCACAACGATTAAGAACTTCGAAGGGCCAATCAAAACTTCTTGGTCTTATAATACCTGATATCCAGAATCAATTTTATTCAAGTATTGTTCGAGGGGTAGAAGACGTTGCTTATGGTAAAGACTATGCTGTTATTCTCTGTAATTCTGATGAAAACCCGAATAAAGAACGTTTTTACCTGGATGTGCTGCAATCTGAATCTGTTGACGGTATAATTCTGCCACCCATCCACCAATACAGTAAGGTTGTTGAAGGGCTAATTGAATCGGGGGTACCTGTTGTATGTGTTGACCGGAAACTTGTTCGTGAAGCAGTGGATACGGTTGTTATCAATAATGTAAGGGGGGGATATTTGGCAGTAAAACATATGATAGATTTTGGCCACAGGCGCATAGCCATTCTCACAAGTTCATCCCAGTTTTCTTCTTTCGAAGAAAGGCTGGCAGGTTATAAAAATGCCCTTCAGGACCATAATATTGAGCCGGATGAAAACCTGATTAAAGAAGGTGATCCGCGAAGCACAGAGTCTGCCTATTTATTCACAAAAGAACTTTTAAAGCTTCACCATCCGCCAACAGCCATTTTTGCCACAAATAATCTCATGACACTGGGTGCACTTGAGGCCGTTCATGAAGAAAAACTAAATGTACCGGACAACATATCGATCGTAGGCTTTGATGATATGCCATGGGCGCGTGCCATTTCACCGCCACTAACGGTTATCAAACAGCCCGGTTACGAAATGGGGCGCCGGGCTACAGAATTACTTTTCCAGCGTGTGGAAGACCCAAAACGGGAACCGGTGCAGATTATCATGGAACCTACACTTATCATTCGTAAGTCAACAGGCGAAGTAAAATAAAAACCCGGCAATTTTTTTAATTGACGGGTTCAGTTAAATGAATTTTTACCAGGCAATACATTAATTATCAGCTTTCAGCCTTTCAACATATTCCGGGCTTGCAAATATTGCTACTTCAACCCTTCTGTTGAGCTGCCGCCCCTCTTCGGTTTCATTGGTTGCGATGGGCTCATACTCACCCCGGCCTTCCACCTCAATCCTGTTACCTGAAATTCCTTGCGCTATCAGGTAGTTGGCTGCTGACCGCGCTCTTCTCATGCTGAGTCCAAGATTATAGGTTTCGCTGCCAATCCAGTCGGTGTGGCCTACAATCAGCAGGTTCGTATCCGTATCCCTGTTTAAAATTTCGGCAAGTTTATTAAGGTTTTCCCTCGCCTGCGAACGCAGATCAGATGAATCAAATGCAAAGAGTATTCCACTGTCAAAACTAACTGCTATTCCCTCTTCAACCCGTTGAATTGTAACTCCATCGAGTTCTTCTTCAAGTTCACGTGCTTTTCTGTCCATATTTCTTCCGATAATTGCACCTACCGCACCACCTACCGCTGCACCTGCTATTGCGCCGGCCGCGGTATTTCCAAGTGTTTTGCCTATTACTGCACCAGCAGCAGCACCCGCACCTGTTCCGACTGCTGCACCTGTAGCAGTTCTACTCCAGCTTGAACAAGAGCTAATTGTGAGAGACACTATCAAAAAGAGTGAAAAATATAGAGGCAAGCGTTCTGTTTTCATCCTGTTAAATCATTTGTTTAAAAAAAACGTTGATCAATATTTTTCAATAACCAACGTACTCCCTCTTTTAGTCAACAGAATGAAATTTTGTTTCCATAAAATAAACAGTATGAGAACTGAATACTAGCCTGTTACAACTTCAATACCGAATGATCACCAATATGAATCTCTCCTTTTGCACCTATAGCTTCAGCGTGATTACCTATTGTTGAACGGGATAAATCACAATCATTCAGTGTAGCATTTTTTTGAATGATAGAATCTGAAACTTTTGATTTACTTATTCTGCTGCCAGATTCTATACTCACATTGGGGCCTATTTCACTGTCAATGATATCCACACCTTCTCCGATAAAAACAGGGGGGTGTATTTTTGAAGATTCATATTGGCTGAAAGTATGATTCTCCTTTGCAAGTATTTCAAAAGTGGTATTTAGCCATGCCGGTATCGTTCCGCAGTCAAGCCATTCGTCAACAGTTGCCTTCTTGAAGATCTTTCCGTCTTTCAGCATACTGTCGAGCGCATCCGTAAGCTGAAATTCCTTGCCATGCCCGGTTACATTATGTTTTATAAGGTATTGAATGGATTTCATCAGGTCTTCACCTTTTTTAAAATAATAAACACCAATAATTGCAAGGTTTGAAATAGGTTCACTGGGTTTTTCAACAAAATCCGTGATTTTACCTTCATCATAAACAGCAACCCCGAATCGCGACGGATCCTCTACTTCTTTCAGCCAGATTACACTATCAGCATCTTCAACGGATACTTTGTTTTTTGTATCAAATACAGTGTCGGCAAAAACGATGATCACTTCCCCTTCCAGTTTATCACCGGCACAGGCAACGGCATGTGCTGTGCCAAGTGCCGTTTCCTGAACCCGGAAACTTGCCTTTGCATTTTGACGGGCGCTCATCTCTTCAAGTGTTTGCCTGATTTCCTTCCCAAAATCCGGGCCCAAAATGTATATAATTTCGGTAATAGTACGGTCGAGTGTTCGTGCAAATGTTTCCACAATTCGTTCAATAATCATTGTGCCTGCTACAGGAAGCAAAGGTTTTGGAACTGTATGGGAATGCGGACGAACCCGCGTTCCGCGTCCGGCCATAGGAATAATAAGCTTCATAAATATGTTTTCTGTTTGATGATTAAATTATGAACATGTTCTGCAATAATGCCTTTCCAGAATCCCCGAAACAATGATAAGATCGGTCAAATTTTTCAGGGATTCTTTCATATCTTCACTACAGCAAAATCAGGAATTGTTTTATGATAAATATTACGCAACACATGAGCATCTCATAGGCTCAGGTGATAAAAAATTTATTCATGCAAAAAGATACCACATTGAACCCACATAGTCGACCTGACTAACCCAGATAAATCCTATCCCGTTTTGGAATTTTATACACTGTTTGTTAACGGACTTGTTTTCCTGATGATTGCTGTTTTTATCAGGCATTCTCTGTATCGTCTCAGGTTTTTTCTCCACATGTTTCAGCAGGTGGGTTATAAAAAAAATGAAATGCGTTATTGGCTCTCCGCCAATCTGTTTTCTAAAGCATTGACTTCTGAACATCTTTTTTACAACCTTGTAATACTGATAGTACTCTATTTTTTGGCTGAGCGTATTACCCTGACAGCCGGAGCGGTCATCATAAGTATTTTTACCATTTTTTGGTTTACAGGTACCAACCGTTATAAGCAAGAAAAAGAAAAAAAACCGTTGGTTTTTACTCCCCGTCTGAAAAGGCTTGGCGGGTTCATACTCATCATACTCACCGCTGCCTGGTATATCTTGCTTGATCTTGGCACAATTACCATTACGATGCGCGATTTTGCAGCTCCTTTCCTTAATACTGATCCCTATTTACTCAGTTTTGGCCTTGTTATAATCGATATGTTCGTTCCTGCTTCCGTACTTATTGCAGCATGGATCTTACATCCTGTAGAAACTGCAATCCAGAATAAATTTAAGAAACAAGCGCGTAACAAGCTTGCTACCATGCCTGGCCTGGCGATAGTAGCCATAACCGGCAGTTATGGCAAAACCAGCACAAAGTTTGTAATAGATGCTTTTCTGAAAGAACGAATGAATGTGTGCGTAACACCCGGCAGTTTTAATACTCCTATGGGGATCTGCAAGGTAATCAACAATAATCTTGAAGCTTCCCATGATGTACTGATATTGGAAATGGGCGCACGTTATGAAGGCAATATCAAAGAATTATGTGAGATTGCCAGGCCCGATATTGCTGTTATCACAAATGTTGGCCTGTCGCACCTTGAAACTTTCGGTTCACGGGAAGCTATTGCAAGAGAAAAATCCACACTTGCCCGTGAACTGAAGTATGGTGGAATACTTGTTATTAATGGTGATGACCCACAGGTTAA
This sequence comes from Balneolaceae bacterium, assembly GCA_003559375.1. Classification (GTDB taxonomy): domain Bacteria; phylum Bacteroidota; class Rhodothermia; order Balneolales; family Balneolaceae; genus Rhodohalobacter. The sequence goes on from PWLN01000346.1 coordinate 37,077, forward strand.
AGCCATGTCAAAACTGCGTAATGACGTATCCGTTATCATGACCGGTATGGATGGCACAATCAGAGCAATGAATATTGAAACGGGGCCATCAGGCACTTCATTTATGATACAATGGCTCAATAACGACGGGGCCATTCAAGAACAGGAAATGATTCAAACACAACTTCTTGGTTCACATAATATTCAGAATCTTCTTCTGGGGTCTGCCGTAGCCAGGCACTTTCATATCCGGCCGCAAACTATTGCACTTGCCGCTGCAAAAATGAAACCCATTGAGCACCGTCTTGAATTGAAAGTACGGAATGGCCTTATGGTTATAGATGATGCATTCAATTCAAATCCGGTTGGTGCAAAAAATGCTGTAGATGTCCTTTCATCATTCAGGGGTGGAAGAAAAATTATTATTACTCCCGGTATGATTGAACTTGGTGATGCTGAAGAGGAACAAAACCGGATATTTGGACGGCATATCGGTAATGCCGACATCGATCTTGCAATACTTGTAGGTGAAAAAAGAACCCGTCCTATTTATGAAGGGATACGTTCGGCTGAAAACCAGAAAGGGATTGATATTAAAATCGTTAGATCCCTTTTTGAGGCCAACGATATTCTGGCCCAATATGCCCGCACTGGTGATGTGGTGCTCTATGAAAATGATCTTCCCGACAGCTATGAAACAGTGAATTAGTTCAAATATTCCTGCATCAATAAGATTGATCCCACTGATACTTTAACGATACACACTTACTGGCGCATTTTTCCGCTTTCAACACTCACCCACATGTGAACCGGTGATCCCGCACACCATTTACCGGTTATTATTACAGAATGATGCTTAATTTATCGCATAAACATGTGATTTTAGGCCAAGCTGTGAAACATTGTCACTTCAAAGGAATTCAGGTTGATATAATATCGATTTGAAAGTACCGATGGGTACTTCAATTGGAAAAACTGATATGCCATTTAATACGAGCTGACATGAAACATTTAAAAAATATTTTCGGCAGTATTATCATAGCAATGTTTGTGATTACCGGATGTACAGTAACCGGCGGAGTGATATTTGAGCCGGAACCAGTCATTGTTGGATAATCAGGTAAACCCTCATTATCGGTTGAGCAAAATAATTGGCTGTAAATGGATATCCGGGCTAACTGAAAGGCAGTTCAAGCTGTTCTCCAATTACACCTCCTGCAGCAAGATTGAGCGTGGAGACAGAAATACCGAGAAGCCTCACTTCTCGCTCACCGGCTTCTGTCTCTAGAAGCAGTTTTTTGGCTATACCGGCAAGCTCTTCAGCATCATTCGTAAAGTGATGAAGCGTCTGGCTCCGGGTTACAGTCTCAAAATTTTTATACCTTACTTTCAAAGTAATGGTTTTACCCGCGGCATTCATTGCCTGCATGGTTGCAGCAATTTTTCCAGCTAACTGATCAAGAAAATCATATATCCAGGCCAGATCAGCCACATCATCCGGAAAAGTACGCTCCTTTCCGATTGATTTTCTAATTCGGTTTGGTTTTACCTGCCTGTTATCTATACCCCTTGCAATTCGGTAATAGTGATGACCTGATTTGCCAAATTGTTTTACCAGATCGATCTCATTCCATTTTTTCAGATCTGCGCCGTTTTTAATTCCAAGAATTTCCATTTTTATCCGGGTTGCTTTTCCTACTCCGAAGAACCTGCCAATCGGAAGCTGTTCAATAAATGTCTCCGCTTCATCGGGCTTAATTATACTTAGCCCATCTGGTTTGTCGAGATCAGACGCAATTTTGGCAAGAAATTTATTCAGCGAAACTCCTGCAGATGCCGTTAAACCCGTTTCATCTTTAATTCGTTTTTTTATTTGTTTGGCTATAAGTGTAGCTGATGGCAAGTGGATGTGATTTTCTGTAACATCGAGATATGCCTCATCAAGTGAGAGCGGCTCCACCAGATCAGTGTATTCGAAAAATATTTCACGAATCTGATGGGATACTTCCCGGTATACATCAAACCGGGGTTTTAAAAATATTGCATCAGGACAAAGCTTAACAGCCCTTGAAGCCGGCATTGCTGAATGAATTCCAAACTTCCGTGCTTCATAGCTTGCAGCCGCAACCACACCACGCCCTTGCGGTGACCCGCCAACAACTACCGGCTTCCCTTTATATTCCGGAAAATCGCGCTGCTCAACAGAGGCATAAAACGCATCCATATCCACATGGATTATTTTCCGTTGCATCTCACTCTGTTTCATACTAAAAAATCGCCTTTTAGACAGAAAAAAAAAGGTGAAATTTGTATCTTAAGCGCCAGATAAAAGAAATTTATTTCAAATACGATATGGAAGAATTAAATATTGTTACTGCATACTGGCTTGTATCTATCGGCCTATTTGTTGGATTTGTTATCGATCTGGTAATGATTAAACGCGGAATAGGAATGATACCAAACCTTATAGGAGGGGCTGCCGGTTCTCTCATCATTGGTGTATTTGCCATTATGCTCGGTGTTTTTGCACCTTTGATTTATGCTGCCATTGGCTCTGTCTCATTCCTTTTTCTTATTAATGTGTTCAGTTTTCACGTCTCTGATAAAGTTGACGCAAAAGCGAGTTAATGGTTACCAGAATCAGGTAAAGGGTGAATTTACCAAAGGTTGAAGGATATTCTTTATGGATGCTGCCGGATGATGATTCATCAAAAATCTTCAGGTCTGAAATTTATCACCTTGCCGCAAAATTTAACTCTATTCCTTTTGATCCTCATGTCACCATTTCAAGGCTGCCTGAAAAAGGCCTGAACACACTGATTAGTGAAGTTCATGTAATTGGCAAAAAAATGAACAGCTTTCAGGTTGAATTCAGGGAAGCTGTTTATGGTAAAAATCCTTACCAGAAAATCACAATACCATTGAAGCCCAATGTAGAATATTTCAAGAGCTGTGATATTATCGATGTTGTTTTAGAAGGAGATTTCAGCAAGAGAACCTTCCCACATCTGTCACTTTTTTATGGCAATCAATCACTTAATACCCTCTCTGAAGAGATAAAAAACCTCAATATGAAAACATTGCCTCCGGCTGAACTAAAATTTTTAGCCCTTTTTAAGCTCTCCGGACTGCCCTATAATTGGGAACTGGTTTACAAAACTGAACTGTCCTGATTTAATGACCCCAAACCGGACTGAATAGCTCTCATATCGTTCAATTTTTTTTGGACTTCTGAAGCTTATTCACGACAATTCTATTATACAGTTTAAAAAAACCATACATGAGGTCAGGATGAGTAATTATAAGTTTTACGAACAGGTTAACAAGGCATTTGACAGGGCGGCTAAATACACCCGTTTTGAAAAGGGTTTGCTTGATCAAATAAAAGCGTGTAACGCCGTTTTAAGAATTGCTTTTCCCCTTGAAAGAGACGACGGCAGAATTGAGGTAATACATGGTTGGCGGGTTCAGCACAGCCATCACAAACTTCCTACTAAAGGCGGAATTCGATACAGCCTCTCTGTGAACGAAGATGAAACCATGGCGTTAGCGTCACTGATGACTTACAAATGTGCTGTTGTTGATGTGCCATTTGGTGGTGCAAAAGGAGGAGTCAAAATTAATAAATCAGATTATTCAGATGCAGAACTGGAACGAATCACCCGAAGGTACACATTCGAACTTTACAAAAAAAACTTCATCGGGCCGGCTATGGATGTTCCTGCCACCGACTATGGAACCAGTGCCCGTGAAATGGGCTGGATACTCGACACCTATCGCCAGTTTAGCTCAGAACTGGATGCTGATGGATGTGTAACCGGTAAACCGATTAGCCAGGGAGGTATTCGTGGACGTACCGAAGCAACCGGCCGGGGAGTATTTTTAGGTTTAGAAGAAGCTGTATCCAAGAAAGAGAGCATGAAATCACTTGGCCTTGAGACTGGAATTGAAGGAAAAACCTTTGTAGTTCAGGGACTTGGAAATGTTGGATACCATGCCGCGAATAACCTCGTGAATGCAGGAGCATTAATGGTTGGGGTGGCCGAAATGGATGGCTCCATTTATAGTAAAAAGGGCATTGACCTTGATAAACTAATGGAATATAGAAAAGAAACCGGTGGCATCATCGGTTTTCCCGATACAATAACACTAAAAAGCAACACCGACGTTTTGGAAGCTCAATGTGATATCCTGGTTCCGGCAGCTCTTGAAAACCAGATTACCGAAAAAAATGCAAACAAAATTAAAGCAAAAATCATAGCAGAAGCGGCCAACGGGCCTACAACAACTGAAGCACACGACATTATCAAGAAACGAGGTGCACTGATTATTCCCGATAGTTACCTTAACGCGGGCGGTGTAACCGTTTCATATTTTGAGTGGCTAAAAAATATTCAGCATGTCAGGTTCGGACGTATGGGTAAACGCTTTGAAGAAGACAGCTTCAAAAAAATTCTCAGGGTTATTGAAACTGTATCAGACCGAAAATTTACTGAGAAAGAATTCAGCGTATTGGCCAAAGGGGCCGGCGAGGCTGAACTTGTTGATTCGGGACTCAAGGATACTATGATTAATAGCTATAATGAAATCAATGAATTACGCTATAAGAATAATGTAGATTTACGTACTGCTACATTGATAAATGCCATTAATAAACTTGGTGATATATATGAGCAAATGGGAATTTTTCCATAAAAAAGCCCTGCACCGGTTCAGAGTGCAGGGCTAAATTTTACATTTCTTTTAACCAAAACATCTTATATAAACAATGTTACGAAGCATATTCCACAATGTTTCGAACTTTAGGTAAATAAATTGTTAACCTTCTGTTATCAGATATGCCGATAATATCATTATTAACTGCATGCCAGTAATAAAAAACATATCAATATTGTACACTTGCAAGGATGAAGGGTTACAAATTGATGTTTTTCCAATCCATAACGCCGCCTTAGCCTGGGTTGGGGATACCATTATCTGGACGGGTAAAGAAAAATACCTGCCTGAAAGATTATTAAATGATGAAATAGTGGATGCCGGAGGCGGGATTGTAGTTCCGGGATTTATCGACTGCCATACACATCTCGCATTTGGCGGATGGAGATCAGAAGAATTTGAGATGAGGCTAAAAGGGAAAAGCTATCTCGAAATTGCAAAAACCGGTGGCGGAATCTTGTCGACAGTTAAAGCAACAAGGGAATCATCAGAAGATGAACTATTTCAAAAATGCCATCTGATTCTTGAAAGAATCAAACGATTGGGTGTAACCGCAATAGAATGTAAAAGTGGCTATGGCCTCACATTAGCTGATGAATTAAAACTTCTTAAGGTATATCATCGCCTTAAAAAGCCCGATTTATCTACCATAAAAACTACTTTTTTGGGTGCTCACACTTTTCCTCAGGAATTCATTCATGACCGGCAGGGATACATTCAACTTCTTATAGATAAGATGCTCCCAATAATTTCTGAGGATAATCTTGCTGATTTTTGTGATGTGTTTGTTGAGGATTCTGCATTCTCAACCTCCGAAGCACGTGAAATTTTGAATGCAGGAAAAAAATTCGGTCTCATCCCAAAGCTACATGCTGACCAGCTTACTTCTTGTGGCGGGGCTGAACTTGCCGCAGAAACAGGCGCCATAAGTGCCGATCATCTTGAGCAGATATCGGATAATGGTATACGAGAAATGGCCAGGGCAAATGTGATTGCAGTTAATCTGCCAATCGCTTCTCTCTACACTCAACAACCATATCTTAACTGCAGAAAGCTTGTAGATGCAGGTGTAAAAGTTGCTGTAGCTACTGACTTTAATCCTGGTTCAGCTCCAAGCTATGACATTCACCTTGCCATGCTTTTGAGCTGTAATCACGGCCGGCTAACAACAGATGAATGCCTGAAAGCCGTTACCATTTATGCCGCAAAAGCCATTGCAGAAGAAAATGAGATTGGCTCTCTTGAACCTGGTAAAAAGGCTGATTTTATTGTTCTTGATGTACCTGACTTTCGTTTTTGGATATACCACCATAACGGGGCCGATATTCGAAATATCTTTTTAAAGGGCACACAAATACACCCCTGAATTCATCTTTTATTCTCACTTTTTTGTTTATTTGATATCAAAACTGGCATTCATATCCAACAAATTGATAATTCTGACTTGTGCTTGAAACGTTTATTTGGTTTGCTGCCGGCCTTATTGCATTGATTGCTGGTGCCGAATTACTGGTGCGTTCGGTTTCCAGGCTGGCTGTAGTTATAGGTATTTCCAAACTTATCATCAGCCTCACAGTTGTGGCTTTCGGTACAAGTGCACCTGAACTTGCCATTAGTATACGGGCCGGTATTGCCGGAAATACTGATTTAATGCTTGGCAATATCATCGGCAGTAACATAACCAATACCCTTCTCATATTAGGCATGGCTGCTTTGATTATTCCGCTTAAAGTACACGTAAAATTGATCCGTTGGGATGTTCCCATTATGATTGCCATTACCGTTGCTGTCTATTTTTTCGCACTGAACGGTGCCATATCATTTGTTGAGTGCATGATTCTCACTTGTATTTTGATCGGTTACATGATTTTTTTGATTCGTCAGGGTGGTGACACTGATTTTAAAATTAAAGTCAAAGAGAAACGAAAACCAACTGTGATTCTTCTGCATTCGGTACTGAGTATTACAGGTTTGTATGTTTTGATTACCGGGGCAAGTTGGCTAATCAACAGTTCACTAATATTTGCAGAAATGGCAGGTGTGAGTGAACTCACCATTGGATTAACCGTACTTGCGATCGGCACCTCACTTCCTGAAATTGTTGTAGTGTTAATTGCTGCAATCAGACGGGAAAAAGATATTGCAGTTGGCAGTATTATCGGAAGTAACATTTTAAATTTCCTTGCAGTACTTGGCATATCCGGATTATTCATTCCCGGAGCCATACCTGTCCAGGATGTACTCATCCGTTTTGATATGATACTTTTAATCATAGCATCTCTTTTATGTGTTCCAATTTTTTATACAGGACACAAAATAGTACCATGGGAAGGAATGCTCTTTCTGTTTTTATACTTCGGTTACATCTTCTATCTGTTCCTTTCATCCACTGAACACAGTTTTGTTACTGTATTTACTTCAACTATGCTTTACTTTATACTGCCTGTTGTTTTGCTTACTTCAATTGCAATCGCATTGATGGAATGGAAACGGCGATACAGGTTCAGGAACATTAATTTCAAAAATAATGGTAATTTTAAATGAGTGCTGATCCCCGATTAAGAGACTTTATAAGCAGAAAACCAACGGAACTGTCGCGTGTACATTTGCTTCAATTTCCATCTGATCAGGGAATTTTGACCAACAACGGCAGGCCAGGTGCAGCACAAGCGCCTGACCTGATTCGTGCCCGGTTATTTAACCTGACACCACATGCATCTTATTATCAAAAACATACCGATTTACTCGAAAAAGTGGTTGATGCCGGTATTATTCCTTGCAGTGAAGATGTACAAAAAGATCAGGAAAATCTTGGAATAGCCGTTGGAAAAATTCTGAAATTCGGGCGGATGCCAATAATTTTGGGGGGTGGGCATGAAACATCATTTGGCCATTTTCTTGGATATGTGAATAACGGCAAGCCGGTTACTATCCTTAACATTGATGCCCACCCAGACGTACGACCGCTCAGAGATGGTAAACCGCATTCAGGCAGCTCTTTCAGGCAGGCCCTGGAGCACGAATCAGCTCTTTGCAAAGCCTATCACGTTTTTGGACTGAACCCTGCCACGGTATCTTTCCCGCATTACAATTACGTAAAAAATACCGGATCAGCACTTTATGAGGGTGAATTATCTAAAGAAATAATCCTGAACCATGTAGAAGACGCTGAAGGAGACCTGATGGTTACAATGGACATGGATGCCGTTAACCAGGGTGAAGCACCCGGTGTTAGCGCCCCAAATCCTTCAGGAATTGATACAAATCTATGGCTTCAGCTTGCCTATGAATTTGGAAGAAATGAAAAAGTAACTTCTTTTGATCTTTGTGAAGTAAATCCCGTTTACGACCGTGATTTAATGACTGTGAGGCTTGGGGCTTTGACCGTCTGGCATTTTCTGCTGGGCTTATCTATGAGGTATAGATAAAAGTGAAAAGCTGAAGCGGAGCGAAAGCCCCGACAGCCGTGTCGGGGTGAAAAGTGAATAGTGAATTTCATTTCTCAACTAAAATCCATCCTTCTTCATCTACCATTTTCTTGGCGTATTTCCACTTCACTTTTTTTACCTGGTTTGTGCCAAGGTTTTGCACTTTCACAAAGTCATTTCTGCCCGGTTCATCTTCCACTGTTACTGGCTGGCGTTTTTC
>PWLN01000449.1 GCA_003559375.1 Balneolaceae bacterium
ACTTTTGCTACCCATTTACTTCAAAATGGCTACGATATCCGAACCGTTCAGGATCTTCTTGGCCATAAGAGTTTGAAAACTACATCTATTTATTTACATGTACTGAATAGGGGAGGACATGGGGTCAAGAGTCCATTGGATGAGTGACATATGACTGGAGCTTTGTGATGATAGATTTTTGATCTTCTATTGGACCCTTGAACCTTGAACCTTGAACATCGAACCTTAAACTTTCCCTATCCCGATCAAACGCTGTCAGATCCGGTAAGTGCTGACAGGTTATCGCTCAATTTTTTTTATTGGAAACAGCACCGAATCTCTTATTTTCAGCAAGGAATTGAGGCAACCGAAACCTAATCTTTTCATACGTGGCTGAAGAACAGAACGACACTCAGGCAGCACCGCCATCCAGCGAGGGGCGGGGGACACTTTTCGACAAATTTCTAAATGTTATTGAAACCCTGGGGAATAAGCTGCCCGATCCGGCCATGCTTTTTTTCTGGTTGATGATTCTTGTATGGGTTTTATCGGCTATCCTTTCCCAGTTTAATTTTGGTGAAGTACACCCCAGAACCGGCGAAGACCTGGAGGTGATCAACCAGCTCACCGGGCAAAACCTGGCCGCTTTTTTGGCCAGTATGGTGCAAACATTTGTTTTATTTGCCCCGCTCGGCATTGTGCTTGTAGCCATGCTGGGGGTGGGGGTGGCAGAACATTCGGGCTGGATTGATGCCGGCCTGAAAAAGCTGCTCGGTTTTACTCCGCCGTCGCTTCTTACACCCATGCTGATTTTAATTGCTATCGTAAGCCACACCGCGGCCGACGCCGGGTATGTGCTTGTTATTCCACTCGGAGGTGTGATTTTTTACGCCGCCGGACGCCACCCACTGGCGGGTATTGCGGCCGCTTTCGCCGGGGTCAGCGGCGGTTTTTCGGCCAATTTTATCCCCTCTGCCATCGATCCGCTGCTCATGAGTTTTACCCTCGAAGCAGCACGCATTCTCGATCCCGATATCAATCTGAACCCTATCAACAACTGGTATTTTACAGCCGCTTCCAGTTTTCTAATCGTCTTTGTAGGCTGGTATATCACCGATAAAATTGTGGAACCCCGGTTAAGCAGCATCCAGGTTGACGGCGACGAAGACCAGATGCCCAAAATGGAAACCGTTACGCCCCGCGAAAGTAAAGCGTTCTGGTGGGGTTTTGCTGCTATGATGGCGGGCATTATCGGACTGATTGCATGGGCTATTCCTGAAGGCTCAGCACTCCGCGGACCCGATATGGTGGATCCCAATGTACGTTCCCTCGTTTCATTTCAGGCACCGTTGATGCAGGCCATTGTGCCGCTCATATTTGTTCTGCTGTTGATTCCGGGAGTAGTGTACGGTTACGCATCGGGCAGATACAAGAGCTCGAAGGATATGATCGATAATATGACCAAATCGATGCAAAGTATGGGCTATTATATTGTAATGGCCTTCTTCTGTGCCTTGTTTATTGATGCATTCAGCAAATCGAATATCGGGCTTCTGGTGGCGCTAAAGGGCGCCAACTTCCTGCAGTCGCTCGCGCTGCCGGGTCAGGTGACCATCGTTGGTATCATCATCCTCAGCGCGTTTGTGAACCTGCTTGTGGGATCGGCTTCGGCGAAGTGGGCGCTGATCGCACCCATTTTCGTACCCATGCTGATGCAGCTTGGCATATCTCCTGATTTAACCCAGGCAGCCTATCGCGTGGGTGATTCGGTATCCAACATTATCACACCGCTGCTCCCTTACTTCCCTCTTGTGGTGGTATTCTGCCAGCGCTATGTAAAAAATACCGGTATCGGCACTCTCATTTCGATGATGCTCCCGTATTCCATCATCTTCCTCATCACCTGGACGATCTTCCTCCTGGTGTACTGGGCGATTGGAATACCGCTCAGTTTTGAGGCACATTACGTGTATCCGGCACCTTGAGATTAGTCGTGAGTCTTGAGCTATCCAGGAAACTCAAGACTCAAGACTATTTCTTACTTCTGAGCATCATCTCCTGGATCACCGTATCGAAGGGAATTCCTCTTTCCACGAGCAGTACAAGCAGATGGTAAATGATATCGGCCGCTTCATTGACCACATCGGCCTGTTTTTTGTTTTTTGATGCAATGATGGTTTCAACCGCTTCTTCGCCGAGTTTTTGGGCGATTTTGTCAATTCCCTTTTTGAAAAGACGTGTAGAGTAGGAGCCTTTTGGCAGGTTTTTTTTTCGTTCGATGAGTAGTCGTTCCAGGTCGTATATAAATTCTATTTCTTCTTTTGCCATCTGTTAATCTGTTAGTTGATTGAGCAAACGCACAGGAATTCCGGCCTGTGCCATATTCGCTTTTAAATTTATGATTTCTATTTCTCTGAAATGAAAAATACTTGCAGCCAGTACAGCATCTGCATTGCCGATCGATACGGCATCTATGCAATGCCGGATTGTTCCGGCGCCGCCACTGGCTATGACAGGGATACTGACCAGATCATTTACTGTTTTCAGTAGTTCAAGGTCAAACCCCGATTTGGTGCCATCGCGGTCCATGCTTGTCAGGAGAATTTCACCTGCGCCTAACTTTTCGGTTTTCACCATCCATTCAATTGCGTCAATTCCCGTTGGTTCTGATCCTCCCTTTACATACACTTCCCAGGAGTTTCCGGTTCGTTTTGCATCAACCGCGGCAACAATAGCCTGTGAACCGAATGCTTCCGACGAACGGGTGAGCAATTCGGGGTACCTAACAATGGAACTGTTCAGGGAAACCTTATCGGCCCCGGCTTTTAATATTTCTTCAATCTCATCAACCGAACGGATGCCGCCGCCTACAGTAAACGGAATACTGATTTCTCTCGCAATTTCAGTAACAAGTTTTACAAGGGTTTTGCGCTTTTCTTTCGTTGCTGTTATATCCAGAAATACCAGTTCATCGGCGCCTTCATTGGTATAACGTCGCGCAAGCTCCACCGGGTCGCCGGCATCCCGAAGCCCAAGAAAATTCACCCCCTTTACGGTCCGGCCGTCTTTAATGTCAAGGCATGGTATGATTCGTTTTGTTAGCATATTGAAAAAAGCAACGTTAAAGATAAAAAGAATATTAGCAAAGTATCAGCATCACTTGCAGTATGGTAAAAGTGAAAAGTGAAAAGTGACCCACCTGCGCAAAAGCTTCGGTGGGTAAAAAGCTGGAGCGGAGCGCAAGTCCCGACAGCCGTGTCGGGGTGCTCAGAGCGTTAGCTGGTGCTTTTCCAGTCGCGACCTCTCGGGACGATTCCCGCGAAGCGAAAAGCTGAAGCGATAGCGGAAGTCCCGATAAACATGTCGGGATGCTCCAATCGTCATCCCGGCCATTGGGCTTACTGCAGGCAGTTATAAATGATATAATCTGTACAACCAAATTTTCATTGCCATGCCAATCCGGGATCCCCTGCCTTGTAAACGTGAAATCCAACTGATTTTTATTCAGTCCAAACAAATGAAACACCCGGAATTACTGCCAAAAGAGCTGTTTCATGCAAAATACACTGCCACCACTTTTGATATATTCGTAGGTACTATATTCATGAACTCTGAATCCCGCATCTCTAAGCTTTTTATTTACATCGGTGCTTCCCTGTTGTATCATTACGTTTTTTCCGTCGGGACATGTGGCATTGACTGAGAAGAGTTTTCGGGCTTCATATTTTGATGAGATAATCACATTTTCAAAAAGCAGGTGTATCATTTCGAGGCTGGATTCCGCGAATGCATCGGGATAGATGAGTACAGATTTCTCATTGAGCATACACATACAGGTATCGAGATGATAGAATACCTCATCTGTAAGTTCAAGGATCACTATCGGAGTATCAAGCATTTCAGCTATCTGTTTATAGGCACTTGGATTTGTTCGAAAGCCGTATGCACCCCATAACAGTTTTCGATTGAAGTGCCAAAGGGCATCACCCATACCTTCAAACTTTTGTGTGACGTAGGGGTCGAGATGCAATATTTCAAAACCGTTTTTGCGATACCACTCCTCAATATGCTGCACCTCACCTCTGCGCTGAGGAGCATGCATGATGCTCATCACCGCTTTTCTGTTTTCGTTTTCATCAATAAACGGCAGGCTTTGATTGGCA
>PWLN01000311.1 GCA_003559375.1 Balneolaceae bacterium
AGGCGGCGCATACGGTATTCGGTATGCCGGGATTTATCCGCGCCGCCTGGTTGTACAAAGTGCCCTTGTCATCCCGACCGGAATCCCGACGGTGAATTTTCCCATCGGGATGCCTTCGGCGACGTCGGGATGGAGTGGAGGGATCTCCTTGTTAATGTACAGATCAATGATTTGGATTTTTTTACTGGTAAGTCCTCAGAATGGGGACATCCCTTGGCATAGCCATCCCGCAGGTGCTGGCAGGTTTATTACAGACCTCTACTCATCAACAGGGTCGGCCTGTTCTACAAGAGCTTTTATGGAAAAGATCAGCATTCTGCTCGACTGTGTAATTACCCTGTTCAGCATTAAAAGATATGTGACTTCAACTTTTTTCAGCTCTTTGGCCGATACACTCTCTCCGCATAAACGAATAAAACTTTTATCTTCATCCTCAATCATCTTGTGAAGTTCTTCCACTTCCTGCATTTGCTCCGGACTCTTTTTATTGGTGATTTTCTGGCTGATTTTGGTGCCCGCTGATATGAGTTTCGACAGGCGGCCGTCTATAGATTGATAAACCCTTTGGTGAAACGGATCAATTTCGTTGGATAATGTTGCAAGTTCCACCGCAACATCGTGAATGTTTTTTGAAGCATTCATGATATTCCTGCTTGCCCTCAGCAGTTTATCCGCCTTCTCACTTTCTTCCTTTTCCATCTGATGAGATATCAGAGACGTGTAGTACTCAAAAATTTCTGCATGATAGCGCAGTAATTCATCATAGGATATTTGTTTGCCATGTTTATCCGGACGCAAAATCAATGAAATAAATACAAATGAATAGCGCAGCTGCCGGGCAATTTCTTTCCTGAATGCTTCAAGCGCCGCATCATAAACTGAGGGATCAGTTTTATGAATATGTTTGCTGAACTCTTTCACTTCCTCACGGATTCTGTTTTCGGCAAATCCGGCCAATTTTGAGATAAAAGGAAAAAAGAGAATCACTCCAAGGAGGTTAAAAATCGAATGAAAAAGTGCCAGTCCCAAAACGAGATTATCATGAAAACCGAGCAAATCGAGAACAAACCAAGTAAGCAATGGCAAGATGATCAGCGTAACAATAGCCGTGCTTACAGTAAAAATTAACTGGCTTAATGCTGCCTGTTTTTTTGATGCTATACCGCCAATAGATCCCAGTAAAACGGTAACCGTGGTTCCCACATTTGCCCCAATAACCATTGCCGCTCCTGAACTGAAATTGATTACACCGCTGAACAGCATCGTAAGAACAATTGCAATGGTTGCTGAACTGCTCTGCATAATTGCCGTCATTACCAGGCCAACCAGGGCAAAAACAAGAACACCATAACCGGCAAAATCTGCGGGATCAATGATATCAGCAAGCTGGTCCACACTTGTTTTCATGTAGTCAAGTCCCATAAACAAAAACCCGAATGCTACCAGAAATTTGCTGATATTTACATAGCGGGGCGATTTTGCAAGAAGTATAATACCAAGCCCGCCAATACCGATTAGCGGAAGGGAAAAAGCGTCAATATTGAACTTGAAGCCGAATACAGCCACAATCCATGCTGTAGCGGTTGTCCCGATTTTTGTTCCCATCATCACGGCAATAGCCTGTGTTAATGTCATGATGCCTGCGCCTACAAAAGCCAGCACCATGAGTGAAACAGCTGAACTGCTCTGAAGAATAGCCGTACTGAAAAGGCCGCTGAAAATGGCCTTAAAGTTTGTACCGGTAGATTTCCGGATAAATGTCCTGAATGCAGCACCGCTTAACAGGCGGATTGACTCCTCCATCATGTGCATACCAAAGAGAAAAATCCCAAGGCCTGCAAGAAACATCCAAATTTCAAATCCGGAAAACATCTGCGGGTTTAACTAACTAACGGCTAATAATATGTAACGACAATCAAAGGTTGCAGTAATTTACCAATAAATCATGAGCTTATGGTATAAAATTGAAGGGTATAAGTGTTTTTAAAAAGTGAAAAGCTGGAGCGGAGCGACAGTCCCGATAAACATGTCGGGATGAAACGGCAGATGGCTGATGGCAGACGGCAAACGGAAGGTAGCAGTCGATATTTAATTTACCGCAAACCCCAATCCACACTCCTCACTCCTCATTCCTCACTCCCCAAATCAATGAACACTAAACTTCATCAATTCTGGAACAATCAGTTATAGATTTAAAATCTGCCTTTAAGCCATACTTTTAATCCACCTCATCATTAGCATAAAGATCTCTAAAGTTCTATATTTAAAAATATTTTTCTTCGCGAATTTTCTGCAAAAAAGCAGGCTGATTGATTCAGATTAATAACATTTAAAAAAATTGACAACATTGGAAAAGGAAGCTACTGCACGATCGGCAAGTATCGATATATTAATCACATTTGATGAAAAGGGAAAACTGGACTACACCTTTACCGATGAGCTTGAACCAAGAGAACGCGCCCAGGTAAGGGAATACGTTCAGAATATATTAAGGCGCCGCAGTTATCTTGATTTTATCATCAATCACTTTTCGAGTATCTCAGTTGATGAAATGAAACCCCTTCTGAAAAATATCCTCAGATTAGGGCTCTACGAATTACTCTTTATGGGTGGCACACCCGATTATGCAACCATTAATGAAGCAGTTGAAATTACCAAATACAAACTTGGTTCTAAATCCGGCGACCTTGTGAATGCCATACTCCGGAACATCCAGCGCGATATTTCAAAACTGCCTAAACCTGCCTTTGAAGACCGTACCAAATTGGTAGCCACCACTTTTTCTCATCCTGAATGGATGGTAAAACGATGGATCAAACGCTTTGGTGAACGAGAGGCATTTCAGCTGATGCAGGCTAA
This sequence comes from Balneolaceae bacterium, assembly GCA_003559375.1. Lineage (GTDB taxonomy): Bacteria > Bacteroidota > Rhodothermia > Balneolales > Balneolaceae > Rhodohalobacter. The sequence goes on from PWLN01000311.1 coordinate 2,860, forward strand.
TAACCAGCGGCCTGTTTTTTTTGTGCGCGTAAATAACCTGCGCACCAAAACCGAGAATTTTAAGCTCAGGCTTGATAAACTTGACATCTCTTATGAAGAAAGTGGATGGCTGCCCGGCTATTTTAAGGTCGATTCAATTGCACCTTTTATCGAAAAAGACTTATTGAAAAAAGGTATTTGCATTGTTCAGGATATTGCCGCCGGTTTTGCTCCAACAATCCTTGAACCTCTGCCTGAAGAAACCATTTATGACCTCTGCGCTGCACCAGGCACCAAAAGCATTGTAATGGCTGATATGATGGAAGGTAAAGGCACAATTGTATCTGTTGATATCAATCCTAACCGGCTTGAAATGCTTGCTCAAAGTGCCATGGATTACAGCGCTGAAAATATCAAAATACGAATGGATGATGTTCGCGATCTAAACCTTAAACTGGCGGATGGAGTACTGCTCGATGCTCCTTGCACCGGTACTGGTGTACTCAGCAAAAGGGCCGACCTGCGCTGGAAACGTACAGAAGAGGATCTTATGAACGCAGTACAATTGCAGGAAGAACTTCTCGATGAAGCTGCTAACCATGTTACCCGCGGCGGGCGCCTGGTTTACAGCACCTGCTCAATTGAACCGGAGGAAAACTGGGGACAGGTTAAGAAGTTTCTTGAGAAATATGATAATTATGAACTTGAATCTCTGGATGAATTCCTCCCGGAAGAGGTTCTTATTGAAGACGGGCTGGCCTATCAAACACTGCCCCATGTTCACCATTGTGATGGACACTTTGGTGTTCGGATGAAACGGGTTAAGTAGATTGAAAAATAAACATTTCCAAAGGCATTTTTTACATTTTTGATTTGATTGTTTCTCTCATTAGAAGACCTACCATCAATTGTAGCCACCATTAAATTTGTTGGGTATTTTTCAATACAAAATTCTTTGATCTGGCATGCTTTAACCCGGAAGTAATTGACCAAGCTGAATCAAATAATACTAATTGTTTTGTAGTTAGCGATCTTTGCATGTAATAAATTATGAATACTATTGAGTCTAAAAACGACATCCCAAAACAGTTTGATCCATCCCGGATTGAAGAAAAATGGTACTCTTACTGGGAAGAAAACGGTTACTTTCACTCTGTACCAGATGAGAGGGAACCTTATGCTGTTGTAATTCCACCACCCAATGTTACTGGTGTGTTGCATATGGGGCACATGCTCAACAACACTATTCAGGATGTACTGGTCCGCCGCGCGCGAATGCTCGGTAAAAATGCTTGCTGGGTTCC
>PWLN01000044.1 GCA_003559375.1 Balneolaceae bacterium
AAATCAATTGCAGAAAAGCTGAGGAGAAAAATTGCCCCGTGGTATAAAAACCTGGGAGGCTGGAGAACCGATCGCAAAATCGTGGTGATTGAATCGGACGACTGGGGGAGTATCCGGATGCCATCGCGGGAAGTCTACGAAAAATTCCTGAAGGCAGGCTATCGAGTTGATAAAATTGCTTATGAACGATACGACTCTTTGGCTTCGAATGACGACCTTGAACTTCTGTTTGAGTTACTCACTTCTTTCCGTGATTTTAAGGGAAATCATCCTGTGATTACCGCCAATGTGTTGAGTGCAAATCCGGATTTTGAGAGGATACGAGCATCGGGATTCAAGGAGTATCATTATGAGCTGATAACCCGGACCTTTCAGCGGTATCCCAAACATGACAGGGCTTTTGAACTATGGCTGGAAGGACTTGAAAAGGGGTTGTTTTTTCCGCAATCACATGGCCGGGAGCATCTGAATGTATCCATGTTTATGAATGCATTGCAAAAGAAGGAAAAAAATGCACATTTCGGTTTTAATCACGGTGTGCCTGGATCCATCCCTCATGGGCAGCATGTTGCCGGCGGTAATAAATACGTAGAAACTCTTAGGTATACAGATGAAAAAGATAAAGCGGAGAAGATGAATATTATTGTGGAGGGGCTTCATCTATTCGGGCAGCTTTTTGGCTATCGTTCTAAAAGCTTCATACCACCCAACTATGTTTGGAGCCCTGATTATGATTGGCAATTGTTTCAGGCAGGAGTAGAGTATTACCAGGGAAACCGAAAAATGAAAGAGCCTGCAGAAAATGGTTTTAACTTGTACTCTCGTACACTTGGGGAGAGAAATAGCTTTGGACAGACATACTTAGTTCGCAATGTGGCTTTTGAACCATCATTAGCTGTAAATAAGATAAATGATCCGGTTGAATACTGCTTGAGTCAAATTCATGCTGCGTTTCGCATGAAAAAACCATCTGTTATTTGCAGCCATCGCATAAATTATGTTGGTTATCTTCATGCCGGAAACAGGGATCGATCACTAAACATGCTAAATGAAGTGCTTGAAAGTATTTTAAAAAAATGGCCGGAGGTTGAGTTTATGACTTCGGTTCAGCTTGGGGAACTCATTTTGAAGGAGGATGATTAGGATAAATTTATCTGGAAAAAGCTCTATTAAAGAGCGCGTCAAGAATGCATTTAGCTACAGTATGAAAAGCAGGGGGGCTAAAAAAGCGTGGAGAAAAAGGCATGCTATCGTATTCGATAAATACCCGGAATATAAACGTGCTGCAAGCAGGGCCAAAGAGAAGCAACACCGCGATTACTGGTCGCATTTTCGCGGCAATTTTAGCCCGGATACATTCCGTATCTGTGAGGCGATTTCGGGAAACGCAGATCCCAAAATCATTCCGGAGGAGATATTTCAGGCAGATATTGAACCGAGCCTCAACCGGATACCCGAGGCGCATTACCTGGGAAATAAGAGTCTGTATAACCGGTGGTTTCCGAAAGGAATTTTTCCCAAGGACTATTTACACAACATTGATGGAGAGCTTTTGGATGGAAATTACAGCATCGTTAAACCGGAAAAATTAAAAGAATTCGCGGCGCAGTTTAATTACCCGGTGATTTTGAAACCGAACATGGATTCCTGGGGTGGGAACGACATTCAATTTGTTGATAACAGCGACGAACTTGTTTTAAAAATAAAAGAGAAAAAAAACTACATTGTGCAGGAGAAGATTCAGCAGCACGAGACCCAAAGCAGATTACACCCACCAAGTCTCAACACGGTCAGAGTCTATCTTTATAAGTCAGTAACTGATAATAAGACGCATATTGTAAATATTGCACAGCGGATGGGAAACGGAGGTGCGCTGGACAATGTGGCCTCCGGTGGGCTGATCTCCCTTGTCAGGGAGGATGGGAGACTGCACGGCTACGCGCTCGACAGATACGGGCATAAATTTAAAACTCATCCGGTCACCGGCCTGTCATTCACCCAGGCTCTGCCGGAGTTTGAAGCGATGAAAGGCCTTGCAGTGGAAGTCGGCGCCAGACTTTTTCAGCTTCGGGTGGTTGGGCTCGACCTATGCTATGACAGCAGCGGAACCTGGAGGATTATTGAGATTAATACGAAGGGACACAGTATCCGGTTTGCTCAGTATCCGGGATATCCGTTTTTCGGAGAGTTTACGGACGAGGTGGTTGAGTACTGTAAAACTAATCATTGGACAAAATCGAATGGATAAAACTACTTTTTACTGGAAAGTTTTAGGCCGAATTAATATCTATAGTAAGAAGCTGTATAATTCTGCCAATGATAGGTTGGCCTTAAAAATGTCAAGAGTCAGTGCGCACAGATGGCGACAGAAGCATGCTCGGATGAGGGGGGGTAGCGTGCTAAATCAAAAATTATTGAGAGAGATAAAAGAATACTCAAAATCTAGATTTGGGAGCCCGAAGTATTGGCCGTGGTTAGCTACATACACAGAAATTAAAGGTGAGTTTGTAGAAGGTTGGATTCCATACGATTATTACCGTTTCAAATTAATTAATGAATTAAATATAGACGCTTTTTCCAGATTGAGTGGAATAAAAACTTTTGATCACAGGCTTTTCGATTGTCAGGTCATAGAGCCTGAGGCAATCTGTTTACATAATCGAATTTATCATTCAGGCGGAACGGTTGTTTCAAAAAATAATCTGATAAAGCTTTTGAAAGAACTGAATTGCGAAATTGTTATAAAACCAGATGAGGGTAGTGGCGGTAATAATATTCATTTTATTCATTCAGATGAAATAACTGAAAAACATATACCAACAACTGGCAGTGCGATCATTCAAAAAGTTGTAGAACAGCACCATCTTCTGGAAAAGGTGAACCCCAGTTCCATAAACACATTTCGTGTTTTGAGCAGCATCAACAGAGATGGGAAGGTAGAGATAAAATTTGTATATCTCCGTTTTGGAGTAGGAGGCTCACGTTTGGACAATATATCCAGAGGTGGTGGATGGGTATATATATTTCCGAATGGCCGCGCGGATGATTGTTCATACAATCTTGAGGGTTTTGAGCTGGTTCGCATACACCCAGATACTAAAGTTGAATTTTCAACTTTATCTTTCCCATTTTACGACAAAATCCTTCGTTTATGTGAAAAGAGTCATCAAAAGATTCCTCACGCATCGCTTATTGGTTGGGATGTCTTTATAAATAAAGAAGGCATTCCGAAACTAATAGAATGGAATGCTAAAAACCCATTCTTCTGGCCTGTTGAGGCAAGATATGGCCCGTTTTTTAAAAAAATATGAGATATGTATAAGATTGTTATTATTTGGGTTAATAACTATTAATTAAAATTTAAACATGAATTTAATAGAACCAGCATCGGCCCTGAAGAATAAACTGCTAAAAAAATACAGGTTAAAAAAGTATACAAAGAAGGCCCATGGTATTCGGAAAAATATAATTGAAAGAACAGGCAGAGAGGTTGTTACTAAAAAAGTAAAAAAAGAGATTAAAGAGTATTCAAGTGAAATGTTTGGCACACCTTCATTTTGGCCATGGTTAGCCGTTTATACCGAGATAAAAGGAAGGTTTATACACGGGTGGCTGCCTAACGATTACTTTCAAATTACGCTATTGGATGATTGGAATATCAAGAGGTTTTCTGAATTAAGTGATATGAAAACCTTTTATCATATGTACTTTGATGTTTTTACAGTTAAGCCAATTGCAGTAAGAGTGTCGGATATCTATTATGATGAAAACTGGAATATCATATCCAGAGATAAATTAATTGATTCACTCCGTGCATCTGCGGAAGAGATTGTAATGAAAAAAGATGGCGGATTTGGTGGAAAGGATATCCGTTTTTTGCAAACAAAAAATCTTAATATCAGTGAATTGGAAAATGATAAGGAAAATTTGGTTATTCAGCCGGTTGTTCAACAACATCCTGTATTATCCGAGCCTCACAGTGATTCTTTAAATACTCTCAGAATCACAACTTTTCTCGAAGCAGATGGTACTGTCACTTTTAAATTTGTATTTCTACGATTTGGTGCTGGCGGTAATCGGCTTGACAATGCTAATGCTGGTGGCAGGCTCTGTTTTTTGAATCTAGATGGAAAACCTGTAACAGGCATATTAGACTCAACAGGATTAAATATTGACCATGAAAACCACAATCTTGCAAATTCACTAAAGTCTTTAATAGTTCCTTCTGTCAAAGAAGCTGTTGAGAATTGTATCCAACATCACAGTTTATTCCCTTATGTGAGATATATTGCATGGGATGTTTGCATAGACCAGAATTCAACCCCCAAAATGATTGAATGGAATGCGATTCGTCCCGGTATGTGGTTTGCAGAACCTCATATTGGGCCGATTTGGGATTTAAAACCAATAATTAATAAAACATAAATTTGAATTGCTTATTACGCAATTTTCTTTGCAGGCCGTTTTTAAACATAGGTGGTTCATTTCCCGAAATTTTGGATCGAAATAGTAAAAATTCAGACTCCATGGGTTCATCTATAACTGTTATTTGGATAAGATAACTATGAATTTCACCGAAGGCGAATTTCTACAACATGGTAGTTTCTCATTTTTTGAGGTGTTTATTAAGGAGTTTATCGATTTTTGCAAAATGAATCACTGGGCCTTAATTGAATAAATATGTATGATCTGATATCCAGGGTCCTATTTCGCATTAAGCATGCTTTAATAAGACTAAGTGATCGATTTAATCGATTTGCAATGTATCGTGTCTCCAGAAATGAGGCTCGAAATTTAAGGAAGCGTTTAATTCAAATTAGGGGGCAGAAGATTGTTGATCGCACACTCAAAGCAAAGATTAAACAGTATAGTCGTGAAACGTTCGGCAGTGCTGCATACTGGCCGTGGCTCGCTCTCTATACCGAAATGCGGGGTGAGGTTATAGAGGGCTGGATTCCGGATGACGTCTACCGTTTTGAAATTCTCCCAAAGTTAAACCCTGAAAAATTTACTTCACTGAGTGATGCTAAAACAATTGATCATAAACTGTTTCCCGGAAGAACCATTGAGCCACACCTGATACGATTGAAGGGTGAATATGTTGACAGAAGCGGGAAAAATATTGAAGAGAATCAGGTCCGGGAATATCTGGCAGGCCTTGACCGGGAATTGGTGATAAAACCGGATAATGGGCGACAAGGTAATGGAATTTTATTTTTGCACTCTAATGATATATGTACGGATGCGTTCCCGGTCGAATCTGATTTGGTATTCCAGGAAGTTGTTCGTCAACATAAATCACTGAGTGAAGTCTATCCGCATTCAGTAAACACCTTCCGGGTTACAACGCATTTAGAAGAGGGAGGTAAGGTATATGTCAGGTTTATAAATTTAAGATTTGGTACAGCAGGTAAACGGGTGGATAATACTTCATGTGGCGGGGTTTGGGTACACATCAAGATGGACGGTGGAATAATCAAAAAAGGGTTTGATGATTTTGGAGTAGAAATCGGAGTGCACCATCCGGATACCGGGTATCGGTTTTCAGATTTAAGGGTTCCATTTATTGCTGATATCATTTCACTTTGTAAAGAAACTCATAAATCATTCCCTTATGTAGGGTTGATAGGGTGGGATGTCTATGTGAATGAGATCGGAATACCTGTTATTGTGGAATGGAATGCCAAAAATCCATGGTTTTGGGAGGTTGAAGCCCTGTTCGGCCCCCTTTTCTCGACAGATGATTTGCAGTAATTTGCTAATGCGAAAAACTAAAAATGCGGCAACTATTGGCAAGTGCAAATACGTTACCCCCTAATTCTGGATTCGCAACGTGATCCAGCGTCTTCTGTCCTCCGTCCCCTGTCACCATTCTTCCGATACTGCCTACCGTCCTAAAGATTAACAAAATCTAAACCCCGACACTTTTCTTGCTTTTTATTCGCAAAAAAGGTTGGAACATTTTAATAAAAAGGCTCTTTTATGCACCTTGTTCAGTTCATCAGAATGGGGTTCTAACAAACCCGGCGTAATTATTAGAAAAATTTAATTAAATATTCCCCAAATTTGTAACGGTTGCAGTCCGCGTGCATCTTTATAAAAGTTCCGGTGGGTAACCGGATATACTTGCTACTTGACATGTGTGTTCATATGATTAAATCAAACATCAAAAGAACGATGTATTTAAAGAAAATATTCAGACACAGTGCGGTTCTCTTATTAACTGCCTTATTTTCTGCTCAGTCGCTATCAGCCCAAAATAAAGACAGCATACAGGGTGATTTCGAAGCGCTGCGGGACATCTATGAGGTAACGGATGGCCCGAACTGGCATAATAACAGCGGCTGGGAAAATATGACCCCTGAAACCATGGGGAATGCACATGGAGTGGAAGTATGGGAAAGCGGGCCCCATCAGGGTCGGGTTAGGGTTTTATGGCTGTTTGATAATGGCTTGACGAATATTGTGAGAGACGACAACGGGAATAAGCTTCTTGACAGCAGGGGGAGATATCAGCTGCTGGATGGGATGAACCTGAGGGAGTCTGTCGGCAACCTGAAGCAAATGGAATATATCGACATTCGGATGAACGAGATTACAGGCACCATTCCTGAATCATTTTGGTTTCTTGACAAACTCCAAATTGCCGCGCTTGGGTTTCCGGCTCAAACACGATGGAACGCGCCTGATAATGATATGAGAAATCTTCGCCATCCCTACAGTGCAAAAAGACCTTATGAGCAAGAGCAACAACAACCCAATAACGGTGCGCAGTTTTATGGAAGTATTCCATCCACTATTGGCAACATGACCTCCCTTGTCGATTTATATTTGGAGCGAAACTATTTCGATGAAACACCGATACCTGCTGAACTGTTTCAGCTTCCAAATATTGAAAGGATTTCAATATCCAGAAATGGCTTTACCGGAAGTTTGCCAAACGTCGAGTTAGGACCAAAAATAAGAAGTATAAGTGTATCAGGGGGCTCTTTTGACAGAAGTACGGCAGAAATTAACGCTTCAAACGGGCCTCACTATTACCTGTCAGGTGAGTTGCCTCCTTTATGGGGTAAATCAACAACTATAGAATCCTTATCAATCCATTTTAACAATTTTACAGGTGGTATACCATCAGAATGGGCAGGTATGAACAACCTTTTCTTATTCTTGGCAATGGTGAATTTCGATTTAAGTGGACCATTTCCAAACTTTTTTAATAAAACAAATATGCCTCGCTTAAATACTCTGCATATTGAAAGAACAGGCTTGACGGGATCGATTGACCCTGATTTTGCGGTAGCGAGTAATAACGCAGTATTTCAGGTTGGCCCCGGTAATAATTTAAGTGGTGAACTGCCCGATTCTTTTAAAAGCATTCATCATCAGGATTTTCCCAATAGACTTATTATATGGGGGATGCAAAACCAAAACCTTCAGGGTAATTTTACAGATGATCTTTCTTCTTTAATACAGATAAGGCAGCTATGGGCGCATGGCAACAACTTTTCCGGCCCACTGCCAACAGATTATCCAAGGTCAACAAACTTAATCAATTTTTCACTTTCTAATAATGCTTTTTCTGGTTCTATACCTTCTACAATCGGAAATATGATAACTCCAACAACAATCAGCCTTCATAATAATGATTTAACTTCATACGAAGCGGGTGCGATTAGTCCTGTTGTTTTGGATGGTAATAACTACTTAAGCGGATTAAGAAGACTTAGGACGTTTAGAGTTGACAATAATGCACTTTCTCAATCAGACCTTGATCAAATAATACTTGATATGTGGGCGAATGTACAGTCTCGTAAGGGTACAGCATGGGAAAATTGGGATTCAGGTGCAACGTTAGATATAAGTAACCAGTCAACTGGCGCAGGCCCATCCAATACAGCAGAAGTAAACAGTGCCATTCAAAATCTTGAAGAAGCCGGCTGGAGTGTACGTTTTAACGGAGACCGTACGCCTCAGCAAAACGAGGGCAGCGCTCCCTCTTCGCCTGTGCTTGTTTCCCCGTTAAATGGCGGCGAAGATGTATCCGTTTCACCTGTAGTGAACTGGAACAGCGCGTCAGGCGCAACAAGCTACCGGCTGCAGGTTGCTGTCGATTCCGGTTTTAATAATCTTGTGGTAAACCAAAATGGAATCACAGCTACCGAGAGGCAGATTTCAGATCTTTCGTCCGAAACCACCCATTTCTGGCGGGTGCGCGCGGTGAACGAAAGCGGTCAGAGCTCGTGGTCATCGGTTTGGTCGTTTACCACGCAGTCATCAGACAGCGGTGAGGACAATTCCGGTGACGGCAACGGTGGTCCGGAGGCACCGCAGCTTCAAAGCCCCGGTGAAGGCAGCAGTGAAGTTTCTCTTACGCCCGAGTTCCGATGGAGCAGTGTGGATGCTGACCACTATATCCTGCATGTGAGCGCTTCCGATCCGTCGGAAATGGTAATCGACGTTACCCTGAACGGCACATCCTACACCCCTGATGACCCACTGGTTGCAGGGCGCAATCATCAGTGGAGAGTACGCGGCGTTAAGGATGGTGTGGAAGGTGACTGGACCCCTGTCTGGTCATTCACCACAACAAGCGATGACGGGTCCGGTTCGGGAGGAACGGATGAAGGTTCCGGCAACGATGGCGATGACACTCCCGAAACGCCCGCCCTGCTCACTCCCAATCAGAATGCAAACAATGTGAGGCAGCCTATAACATTCGAGTGGGAGTCCGTAAGTGCCGATCACTATGAGATCGAGGTATCCGAACCGGGCAGTACAAGCCCCGTGGCAGCAGCAGAGGTTACAGAATCCGGGTACACACTGTCGGTGGAACTTGATCCAGAAACGGCCTACCGGTGGAGAGTTCGTGCGGTGAAAGGCGATATTGAAGGTGACTGGAGCCCATACTGGGAATTTACCACCCGCAAGGAGAACAGGAACGGGCCTTCTAAAACAAGCCCGTCCAACAATTCAAACAATAATTCCAACCGGCCGGTGTTTCGATGGAACCAGGTAGAGGATGCCGAGTCTTACACAATAGAAATTAGTTCCGCTGATGATACGGATTCCGCTGATTTCGCTGATGACTTTTACCTGATGGATGAGACGGCGGATACGGTTTATACACCGAGGCAGAACCTGAGGGCCAATGGGCGCTACCGGTGGCGCGTGAGGGCAAACTTTGAGGATGGCACCGAAAGTGACTGGGGCGAGGCGTGGGAATTTACAACCAACGGTGAGGAGCTGGCTTTTGAAACCGAACTTGGGCAGAACTATCCCAATCCGTTCAACCCAACAACCAACATCCGCTTCACCCTCGGCGACACGCAGGAAGTAAGCCTGCAAGTGTACGACATGGCCGGCCGCCTGGTGGCAACCCTTTACAACAACACCCTGCTTCAATCGGGCCCGCATGAAACCACCTTTGACGCATCGAGTCTCGCCAGCGGCATCTACTTCTACCGCATCATCACCGAAACAGAAGTGATAACCAGAAAAATGACGCTGATGAAGTAAAGAAGTAACCTGGAGCAACCTGTCCCTCGGGGATCACTTTGTGGCCAGAGTCCGTAGGACCTGGTAGAGTTGCAAAGAAGTAATTTAGATCTTTGCGCCCAGAGCTGAAAGGGTCAAGCTCAAAGCGGTGAAGATAACGTAGTATCTATCACGACCTCATGTGGAGTATCGCCTTCCATCGGTCCGTTTATCTTGAGGTTAATGAAGTGATAGTACGAACCATATCTATCGTGGCCATAATCAAGCTCTGCCCCCTCTGCAATGGCTGATAATTTACCTGGCAGGCAGGACAGGAAGAGCATTTCATACCCAAAACCTGAAGCCGCCACACTCTTAAATCCGTTCTTGTCATGTCTGAAAAAATTGGGCGCGAGTTGATATAGATTGAGAAGATTCATTGTCATGGTATTCAAATAGGGTAAGATGCTTTGGGATTGGCGGGTCTCACTCAGTAGAATTCTAAAACGAGAGGTTAATACAAGTATCAAAAGATCAGTTGGAATAATTAAATATAGATTATCACAAAATTGATTTAGCTTTGAGAAGTCTGAAATATTAGAGCTGACCGACAGACATTTTGGTTAAACTACTGACAAGGAATTTGAGTATAAATCAGAAGTTAATGCAGTTAAGAAGGGCAATCTCCCGAAACCTGAATAACTGGCGGGGATTTAGAACCGGCCGGAAGATTGTAGTTATTGAGTCGGATGACTGGGGAAGCATCTGCATGCCCTCGAAAAAGGTATTTGATTCACTTTTAGCTAAAGGGTTCCGGGTTGACCTGTGCCCGTATGCAACCTACGATTCACCGGCAAATCAGGATGACTTTGAGGCGCTTTTTTCAGTTTTATCGGAAGTACGCGATTCGAACGGACGGCCTGCGGTGATCACGGCAAATACGATTATGACAAATCCCAATTTTAAAAAAATTGAGGAGTCCGGCTTTAGGGAGTACTGCTACGAAATGATTACTGATACTTTTCAGAGAAATTTTTACCACTTCAATCCTCTTGAGTACTACCTGCAGGGTTTGGAAGAAAATATTTTTTTCCCACAATACCACGGAAGAGAGCACATAAACATTAAAGAGTGGATGAAACAATTAAGGGATACGGATTCAGCCTATCGACAAGTCTTCAAAGAAGGGGTAAGCTGGCTGGGTTCAAAATATAACCCACCCGGCGGAATTAATTTGAGGGCAACCTACGACACTTATGATGCCGAAGATATAAATAGCCAAAAATCTGAATTAAAGGAAGGCCTTGAGCTCTTCAGGAATATTTTTAAGTTGAAGTCTGAAAGCTTCATTGCGCCAAATTTCATTTTGCATCCGGATCTCTACAGCACACTGCATGAAAACGGGGTTCATTACATACAGGGTATGAAATACTTGATTATGCCCAAACTTGCAGCGAAAAAGCGAGGGATGCAGAAGCGCATTCAGGGCCAAAAAAACCGTTTCGGGCAGGTAGATCTGGTACGGAACTGTGAATTTGAGCCGTCACAGTATCCGCAAACATATGACAGTGTTGGTGAGTGTATGAAGGAAATAGAAAATGCGTTTTTCTGGAAAAAACCGGCTGTGATCAGCGCGCACCGGCTAAATTTTATTGGCAATATTCAACCTGAAAACCGGGCGCGAAACCTGAAAAAGTTTAAGGAACTGTTAAACCGCATTACAAATACGTGGCCTGATATTGAGTTCATGACATCCGTTGAATTAGGCAAGCTCATGAGCGGCCGCTGAAGCACCGGATGTTGGATGATTATAATTTGCCTGTTTGAGGCATAACATGATATTCTAAGTAAAAGCATTTTGTATTAGGATGCGGTTCTAATTGTTGTAACCAGGGGATTTATTCCTGTTGACGGTATGATGAACTACTGATTTATCAACATTAATGGCCCCAGGTCAGAGTACAGTTTTGATAAATGATAATTACGCTTAAGACGGATAAAAAAAGAAGGTAAAGCTCATCTTAATGGCCGGGAAACGAAATATTTTAATACTAATGCCGTCATTGCGTGCCGGAGGTGCGGAGCGGACCCTCATTAACCTGTTGCAGAAGGTTGACTCAAGCCGCTTCAATGTAGATCTCTTTATTATTTCTAAAAAAGGGCCTTATCTGAACGATATTCCCGAGTATGTAAATACAACGTTTTTTTTTAATAACGATTTTATTTCCCGGGTATTCGGCTACATGCACCGAAAGTATAACGCCGGCTGGTTTTTTAGGAAAAAAATGCAGAGAATCGAAAAAAGGTATGATGTCGGGATCGCATATCTGGACGCTAACTTTACAGAACTGCTCTTTTACACGGATAAAATTGAGAAGAGAGTCGCATTTATCCATAGTTCCTACAAAACGCATGATAATTACGAACGGTTTTATAGCCGTGAAGGGTACAATCGTAAATTAAGAAAAAACCGATACTCTAAGCTCGATGCGCTTTATTTCGTTTCGGAAGACGCCATGGAGGAATTTATCGAGGTATTCGGTGAATACCCCAAGATGAATGTGATCTATAATATGGTCGACAAGGAATCTGTTTTACACAAATCTAAAAGTGATCATGGTGAAAAAATAAAGAGTCCCTTTTGTTTTTCAGCTGTGGGAAGCCTGATGGAGGTAAAAGGATTTGACAGATTGATACGTGCGGCCGGAATATTGAAAGACAAAGGCTATAGTTTCACAATTGAGCTTGCAGGAGCCGGAGAGGAGGAAGCGAATCTGCGCCGATTAATAAAAAACCTTAAACTTGAAGATACCGTTTTTCTGCGAGGGTTTTTATCAAATCCTTACCCATTGATGAAAAATAGTGATGTGTTCGTGATGAGCTCTATATCTGAAGCATTGCCAACGGTTCTTTGTGAAGCTATGATATTGGGCCTTCCTACCCTGGTTACAAATTGTTCAGGATGCAGGGGCCTTGTGAACAGCGGCGAGTATGGTTTGATGGCAGAACATAGTGACGAAGATCTTGCAGAAAAAATGAGGCTCTATATGGAACAGCCTCAATTGCTGGAACACTATCGGAAAAAGTCGAAAGAGCGGTCAAAACTATTTGACGATAAGCGCATTTTAGAGTCATACTATAAAATATTTGAAGGTAAACTTTGAAAAATGGCGTAAACATCTATTTTTGATGATCCAAACATGAATCACTCAAAGTCTCATCCCCTCTCAATTTTTCGGAAAACCAACCATCTGAGCACACTACTCACTTTTATTTGTTACGCGTGTAGAAGTCTGATTAACGCAAAGAATGACTAAACTCCTGAAAAAGAAAACCGTCATATGTCTTGTAATACCAACCCTTCAATCCGGAGGTATGGAGCGAGTGATGAGCGAACTTGCAGCCCATTTTTCTTCAAAAGAAGATACGACAGTGCATTTGATACTGTATGGAAAAGGACGCGAACTGTTCTACGAGGTGCCGGAAAGCGTTCATATTCATCAACCGGAATGGGCGTTTAGTGACAAAACGAGAACTTTTCACACCTTGAAAACCCTGAAGTTTCTCAGGCGTAAAGTCAAAGATATTAAACCTGATGTGGTATTAAGTTTCGGTGAATACTGGAACAGCTTTGTGATAATTTCACTGATGGGGTTAAAGGTGCCGCTGTTCATTTCTGACCGCTGCAACCCTGCCAAGCGGCTCAACAGTCCACACGAATATCTGAGAAAATTACTCTACCCGGGAGTTTCTGGCGTCATTGCTCAAACGTCGAAAGCAGAGGCAATCTACAGAGAGAGAGGGTATAATCGTAATATCCGCACTATTGGCAATCCTGTCCGGCAGATTAAACAGGATGGCAAGATAACCGAAAAAGAAAATGTTGTTTTAACGGTGGGGCGATTAATCACAACGAAACATCATGACCGTCTCATCAGGATTTTTCTTAAAGCAAATCCCGGAGGCTGGAAACTCGTCATTGTAGGAGATAATGCACTTAAAGAAGACGGAATGCTGCGATTAAAAAAAGTTATCGAAGAAAACGGTTTACAGCAACATGTAACTTTGACCGGAAAGATTTCGGATGTGGATTCATATTTTATAAAGAGCAAGATCTTTGCATTCACCTCCAGTTCAGAAGGGTTTCCGAATGTGATTGGTGAGGCAATGTCGGCCGGTTTACCGGTTATTTCATACGATTGTATGGCCGGGCCATCCGATATGGTTGATGATGGTGTGACCGGCTATCTTGTGGATCTGTTTGACGATGAATCATTTCAAGACAGGCTCGAAACACTGATGACAAGTGAGAATCTTCGAGAACAAATGGGAGCGGCTGCCTTAAAAAGAATACGTGAAAATTCAGTAAATGTAATCGGGGAACAGGTCTTTCAATTTATTACCAATGCCACGGAGCCTCACTGATATGAAAATAGTGCAAATAAATACATCTGTTAACACGGGGAGTACCGGCAGAATTGCTGAACAGATTGGTTATAAAGCAATAGAAAATGGTTACAGCAGTACGATTGCTTATGGTATTTCAGGAAAAGGTAAAAGCAGGTCATCGTTAATAAACATTGGCAGTAAATCTGACAGGTTACTACACGGGCTTAAAACCCGGCTGTTTGACCTGCACGGTTTTGGGTCAAAAAAGGCAACACTCAGACTCATCAAGGAGTTAGAGGAGTTGAATCCTGACGTGATTGGGATGCACAATTTGCACGGATATTATCTGAACGTAGAAATGCTTTTTGATTACCTGAAAAAAGTCCAAAAGCCGGTTGTATGGACGTTTCACGACTGCTGGCCGTTTACAGGGCACTGTACCTATTTTGATTCAGTGGGCTGTACTAAATGGATTGATGGGTGTTTTAACTGTCCCAAAACAAGGTATTATCCTGCAAGTTATGGGTTCGATAACTCAAAGTGGAACTATAAAAAAAAGATGGAGCTCTTTAACGGTGTAGATAATTTGATGATTGTTACTCCTTCTCACTGGCTTGCAGATCTCGTAAAACAGTCATTTCTGAAAAAATACCCTGTAAACGTAATTCATAATGGAGTGGATACAGAGGTATTTAAGCCTGCTACAGGAGAATTGCCGTCAGGTATTGAGTTTGACGGCCGAAAAGTTGTACTGGGCGTTGCAAGCGTGTGGGACGAACGAAAAGGGCTTGAAGATTTTATTGAATTGAACAAACGATTGGACGATGAATATCAGATGATACTGGTTGGCCTGAACAAAAAACAGCTAAGCAACCTGCCATCCGGTATTACAGGCATTTACAGGACAGAAAATGTTCATCAGCTTGCCGCGCTTTATGGAGCAGCCAACATATTTGTTAACCCTACATGGCAAGACAATTTCCCTACAACGAATATCGAGGCGTTGGCTTGCGGTACACCGGTTATTACATATAACACAGGAGGCAGCCCGGAAGCTGTGGATGAGAGTACAGGTTTCGTGGTTCAAAAAGGAGATCTTGATGGAATTGTTCAATCACTGAAAGAAGTTTCTGAAAAAAGCAGAGAAAAATATAGAGAACAATGCAGAAAACGTGCAGTAGTACACTATAACAAAGAAAATAGATTTCAAGAGTATATAGATTTGTATAAATCCATTTTCGTTAAATAGCTTAAACATACTTTAAATATTTATAGAGTTAAATGATGATTTTCAAGTTTAAACGATATATAGCAAATACATTTGGATGGAATACATCACGAAAACTTTTAATTATTGAGTCTGATGATTGGGGCAGTATTCGAATGCCGAATAATGAGGCCAGAGAGAGGCTTTTAAAACAAAGAGTAATCAATGAAAACAATCGTTACAATAGGTACGACACGCTTGCCAATACCGATGATTTGAATTCATTGTTTGAAGTGCTTAATAAATTCAGTGATAAAAATGGGAACAAGGTTGTTTTTACCCCGGTAACTATTACCTGCAATCCTGTTTTTGAGACTGTTGAAAAAGATGGTTTTCAAACCTATTCTTATGAGCCATTTACCAAAACACTTCAGCGCTATTACGCAGATCACGAGAAAATTTTTTCACTTTGGCAAGAAGGAATACAA
>PWLN01000410.1 GCA_003559375.1 Balneolaceae bacterium
ACACTTTTATGCTTTTTTTTCGCACAGACGATTCCCGGATTACCAAGCTGGGAGTAAGTAAAGTTTTTTGTGGTTTAAACTCAATGCCTGGTTTTGAGTGGAGTTCATTGAGAAAATGCTGCGCCGCAACATTTCCCATTTTTTTCGTATGCTGATCCACAGAGGTTAATCCGGGCTCAATAACAGAGCAAGCAAAGTCATTACTATAGCCGACAAGAGCTATCTCATCCGGTACACTAATATTTTCTTCTTTCAATATTTGTATAGCTCCCATTGCGGCAAAATCACTTGCAGAGAAAATCCCATCAGGCCTTTGCGGCAAATCAAGAATTTTTTTGGTCATTTTTTTACCGGATTCAACAATCTGGGTGATATCACCAATAAGGTCGCTCTCAATGATCAGAGAATCGTCAATTGGCAGGTTATGTTCTTTTAAAGCATCTAAATAACCCTTTAACCTTTGCTGATAAATGCCAATATGCTGCTTGCCTGCAAAGTGAACGATTCTTTTGCAACCCTGGTCGATAAGGTGTTTAACTGCCATATTTGCACCGGAATAATCATTGCTTACTACAGCATTAACATCCAGTTGCTCTCCAACCCTGTCGTACAAAACAAGTGGAACACCGCGGTCACGAATTTGCATGAAATGTGAATAATCGGTTGTTTCTTTGGCTACTGATGCGATGATTCCATCAACCTGAATCTGAAGAAGTGCATCAATTTTTTCTTTTTCTTTTTCAGTTTTTTCGTCTGATTGACAAATAATAAGGCTGTAGCCTTCATTGCGGGCAATTTCTTCAATTCCCCTGATGATAGATGCGAAAAATTGACGGTCGGAGGTGGGTACGATAACTCCCAGGATATTACTTTTGCCTTTTCTTAATGCTGATGCAATGTTATTGGGTTGGTAATTCAGTTGATGAGCAACTTTCAGAACAGCATTTTTTGTTGAAGTGCTGATTCTCGGATGGTCACTTAATGCTCTTGAAACAGTTGAAGGTGTAACATTTAACTTCTTTGCAATATCAGATATGGTTGATTTTTTCTTCATCCGGGTTGATCAGAAATATTCGGCAGTAGATATATTTATGTTAAGATACGAGTCAGTAATATTTTTTTATAATTAATGGCGTTTTCAGTAAATAATCACTTAAAATAATATTATTATTGCGTTTATAAATTGAAGTTAGAGGTGTTTTGGGTATGGGTAGTGCCATGTAAACTTGTGTAAAATTTTTTTAAAAATTGTTTTTTTGAAAAAATTTTCGTTAAATGTACACAAAAGTGCAATCGATTACACAAATTTATTTATCCATGTGTGCAAACGATTGTTCTTAATTCGGGCCACGCACATATCTGTTTCTGCGTGGTAATGTTGTTCTTAACCTTAACCATAACACAATTTAACGAGGATAGAATGCTGAAAAGGATGGATACAATAATCATATCAATGATACAAGCCGTTGGTTTGGCAATTATTGTCTCATTGGCAGGTTTGTATGATTTGTCAAAAGCTCAAACCGTTTCAGGGCAAATTTTTTCTGCCGAAACCGGGGAAGCGCTTCCGGGGGTTACAATCATTGTTCAGGGAACTGCTACCGGTACGGCAACCGATATTCGAGGGGAATTTTCACTTAATGTGCCATCATTAGATGTAACCCTTGTAATCTCATATATCGGATACGAAACAATGGAGGTAGCCCTCGACGGGCGATCAGAAATTGAAATTTTCCTTGTGCAACAAGCTATTGTTGGCCAGGAGCTTGTTGTAGTAGGATACGGAGCAGTAGAACGCCGGGATATTACAGGATCTGTAGCTTCGGTATCAAGCCGCGATATTCAGGAAGTTCCGGTGACCGATGCCGGGCAGGCACTGCAGGGAAGGGCTCCCGGAGTTGTGGCTCTTTCTGAAGGCAACCGCCCGGGACAGGGTGTAACGATCAGGGTACGGGGACGCCGGTCTCTCACTGCATCGAACGAACCGCTTTACGTTGTAGACGGCATCCCGCTTGAAGGCGGTATCAATGACATCAACCCAAGGGATATTCAATCCATGGAGGTTTTGAAAGATGCGTCTGCCACTGCCATCTACGGATCAAGAGGTGCAAATGGCGTTATTCTTGTTACCACAAACAGGGGTGGCAATCATGCAACTATTGTATCGTATTCCGGCCATACCGGCATCAGATCAGCTCACGGTACACCCGACATGATGAACGGTGAACAATTTGCTGCAATGAAAGCTGAATCTGGACGTGATTTTACACCCGCTGAACTTGAGGCCATACAAAGTGGAGTTTCAACCGACTGGATTGATTTACTCCTTGAGGAAGGTTATCAGCACAATCATCAGCTTACTGTGTCAGGCGGAAGCGAAAACACACAGTTTTCAGTGGCAGGAAATTACTTCTTTGACCGCGGGGTGATTTCTCACCAGGATTTTACAAGAAACACGTTCAGAGTGAATCTTGATCACACCGTTTCTGACAGGTTCAGAATCGGAACCTCAACACAGTTATCCAGACAGGTACAGAATTGGGGTTCAAACCCATACGGCGGAGCACTGGCAACCAATCCATTGGCTGAACCCTTTGATGCAGATGGCAACCTCATTTACCGTCCGGGTGCCGATCCTTTAATTTTTAATCCGCTCGCTGACCTTCAGGACGGTGTATATATTGATGAACGTGAAAGGATCCGGATTTTCAGCAATATTTACGCAAGTCTCAATATTCTGGAAAACCTGAATTTTCGAATGAATTTCGGCCCGGATTTCCAGGACTGGAGAAGAGGCCTTTTCCAGGGAAGCCTTTCCGGAGCAAGGCAGTTCGGAACTCCTTTTGCGGAGAAAGAACATGAACGCAGAATGACCTATACATTTGAAAATATCTTAACATACAACCAGAACTTTGAGAACCATGCCTTACAGGTAACCGGCCTGTTTAGTGTGCAGGAATCACGAATGGAATGGTCGCGGGTAGCTGCTTCCGAACTGCCTTATGAGCATCAACTCTATCACAATATCGGTACCGGGGCAACAATTGAAGGCCTTGGCAGCGAACTGGAAGAGTGGGGGCTTATGTCGTACATGGCACGGGTAAACTATCGTTTCATGGACAGATATCTGCTAACATTAACCGGGCGATATGACGGTTCATCCCGTCTTTCTGAAGACCAAAGGTGGGGCTTCTTCCCTTCAGTTGCTCTTGGATGGAGAATCAGTGATGAGTCGTTTATGCAGGGTTCAGAACTGTTTTCAGACCTGAGAATCAGGGTAAGTTATGGCATAACTGGAAATACCGCGATCGACCCTTATCAAACCAGGGGTGGTTTGAGCCGTACTACCTACTCTTTTGGTGAAACTGCCGGATTTGGTTTCAGGCCCACTTCACTTGCAAATCCTAATTTGAGATGGGAATCGTCTGCCACTTTTAACATCGGCCTTGATTTTGGATTGTGGGGCGACCGTGTTGCAGGTAGCATCGAACTCTATCAAACCGATACATCCGACTTGCTGCTGGAACGTGTAATCCCGATTACATCCGGTTTTAATTCGGTACTTGAAAATATCGGTGATACCCGTAACAGAGGGTTTGAATTCAATATCAACAGTGTAAATGTCAATACAGCGAACTTCAGCTGGTCAACAAACCTCAATATTTTTGGAAACCGTGAGGAAATTGTTGAACTGTTTGGTACAGGTGAGGACGATATTGGAAACCAATGGTTTATCGGGCATCCACTAACGGTATGGTATGATTATGATATGCTTGGCATCTGGCAACTTGATGAAGCTGCGCAGGCTGCTTCCTTTGGCAGGTCACCTGGTGAAATCAAATTGCGTGATGTTACAGGCACTGGCTCTATTACCGATGCAGACAGGGTTATTCTGGGCAGCGATATGCCTAAGTTCAGCATCGGTTTAGGCAACCGTTTCAGATACCGGGAATTTGACCTTTCCGTGTTCATGTTCGGTAGTTTTGGGCATACGATATACAATCAGTTCAAAGTGAATAACAGCACACTCCAGGGAAGATACAATAACCTCAATGTAAACTACTGGACACCGACCAATCCGTCTAATGATACACCAAAGCCGGATGGTACACGTG
>PWLN01000056.1 GCA_003559375.1 Balneolaceae bacterium
ATTGATCAGTTCTTCAAAGTTGTCGTACAAGGAATAAACCGCTTTCATGCGACGACTCATCCGTACAATCTCTTTATCGGAAAAAGACGGGCCTAAAAATGCACCCTGCATGGAATCGGAAGTTAAATTCTCGCGGCGTTCTTCATCATAGAAGATGTGTGATGCTGCCAGTGCTGCACCAAGTGCCCCACCCGCATCTCCGGCTGCCGGCTGAATATAAATAGCATCGAATAACCCTTCTTTTAGTAACTTTCCATTTGCAACACAGTTTAGGGCTACACCGCCGGCCATACATAAAATTCTTGAACCGGTCCTCTTTTGTGCTTCCTTCGCTATCCTCAGTACAATTTCTTCAGTCACCTTCTGAATGGCATAAGCCAGGTTACAGTGGTGCTGCTGAAGTTCAGTAGCCGGATCTCTTCTTGGAAAGCCGAATAATCTTTCCCATTTCTTATCAGGCACCATTCTGAGGCCGGTTGCGTAGGAAAAAAAGTCCTGGTTCATCCATACGGAACCATCCTCTTTGATATCTGTCAGTTTACCGGTAATGATTTCAAGGAATCTCTTCGTTTCATCTGAATCGGGATCCCCATATGGAGCTAATCCCATGAGCTTGTATTCCCCCGAATTCACCCTGAAACCCAGATAATAGGTAAATGCACTGTAGAGAAGTCCCACGCTGTGAGGAAACTCCATCTCACTAAAAAAAGTGATCGTTTTGCCTTCGCCTTTTCCAATCGCAGCTGTAGCCCACTCCCCAACTCCATCCAGTGTAAGAATCGCCGCTTCTTCAAATGGTGATGCAAAGAAAGCACTTGCAGCATGGGAAAGATGGTGCTCTGTAAAGAGAAGATTGAGGCTTTTTTTATTATACTGCCCAATTTCACGAAGGCCGTCATGAATCATTTTTTTTAAAAACATTTTTTCCCTGAGCCAGACAGGAATTGCATTCAGAAAAGATCTGAGTCCTTTAGGCGCAAATGCATAATAGGTTTCGAGTAACCGTTCAAACTTGAGGAGCGGTTTATCATAAAAAACAATTGCATCCAGCTCATCAATGGAGTATCCGCTTTCATCCAGGCAATACCGGATCGCGTTTACCGGAAATTCTGCCGTGTGTTTCTCTCTTGTAAACCGTTCTTCCTGTGCTGCGGCTATCACGCGTCCGCCTTCAACGAGTGCAGCGGCAGAATCATGGTAAAAAGCCGATATGCCCAGAATTCTTTTCATGAAATGATAATATTCATTTTCTGTGAAATATGAAGCAGCAGACTGAAAGTAACACCCGTGTAATTCAGCCAATTGTTATTGCCACAAAGGCAGAAAGACACTAAAGTGATGACACTTATCTATTATCAACATGATATACTTCGTGATCCTTCGTTTCCTGGAGCCTTTGTGGTAAATTTTGCGGGATGATCCATAGGGATTATTTCACAAAAACCATCTTTTTCGTTTCGGTGTAGTCACCGGCAGTAATCCGGTACATGTAGACACCGGTCGACAGCCCTGAGGCATGAAATTTCACAGAATAACGCCCTGGCGGCCTGGCTTCATTGATGAGAACTGCAACTTTTTTCCCGGTCATATCATAAACCTTTAATGTAATCGTGGCAGTTCTTGAAACACTGAACTGAATGGTTGTGGACGGATTGAACGGATTGGGATAATTCTGTTTCAGTTCAAAGGTATCCGGAAGTTCACCGCTGCCATTCCCATTGCCGTTTACAGGTTCTGATGGCACGTCGGCAGCATACATTAACGTGTCACTGCTCAGAGTTACAAACTCGGACAGCAGCCGGACATATCCCGCCTGATAACCGATTGAGTTTTCGGTGATCTCCCACGACCTGTATTGTACCGGCCAGGTGCCGGTCGCGTTAAAATCCGCGTACATTTTCTGAGGTGGCTGATTCAGTTCCAAATAGGGATTCGGATCACCGGTAAACGCGCGGTTTGGTCCGCCGACCAAAAATCCCGGTGCCGGACCACCCTTTTCCGAAAAAAGCCCATTCTGCCACGGGCTGCCATGTTCAAACCATCCGTGATAAAATTCATTTACCGGGTTTTCAGCCCCGTATGCGTACATATTGCTCAGATAACATTTGTCGAGTGGGTTGCGTCCGTGTATATAGTGCAAAATATCCCTGGCACGCTGAAGGTAATCTTGAGGGTTAGGCTCATCCAGGTACCTGACCACATTCGTATTCAAAATTCCGGTATTGGCCATCACTACAAGGCTGCCCCAGTGGTATTGTGCATCGGGCATGCCGGCTAAGTAGGGATCCGTTTGTCTGGAATACCCGTAAAAAGGTGCTGGTTTTGAACGAAAACGGCTCAGAATCTCCTGGCGGATGGTACTGTCGGCGTTATCCAGCGTAGTATAGAAAAGCAAACCCTCTCCAAAGTAATGGTTGTAGGGGCCCCACCATCCCAGCAAAGGGATGTTCCGGTATCCCAGTTTGAATAGATCATGCCATTTTTCCTCACCGGTTAGTGCAAACATGTAGATAGCATAAAGGGTCTCTTCCGAGCGCTGACTCTCCACACTTCGGTCAGCATCACCGGCCTTGATTTCACCCTGATCACTGTTGGTGTTCAATTCGCCATACCTTTCGTAATAATCAATAAAATAGTCATACGCTCTCAATCCGGCCTCAATCAATATATCGGCATATTCTTCCCATACCGGAAACTCCCGGTAAACCAGTGCAGCGTGAGCCACCATTGATGCAAATGCAATGGAAGATGAGGTGCTTATACGCCCATAATAACGGTCGCGGGTATCACTGCTTGGAGGTGAAGCACTATAATAATCTTTTTGCCCCATTTTTATGATTACACCTCCATCTTCCACCTGCATCCGCAGCACCCAGTCGAGCTGCCATTTTAATTCATCCAGTAAATCCGGAAGTCCGTTACCCGATTCGGGTATATTGTAATCATCACCCCAGATACCCGGATTTATCCGGTATGCGTTGAGTAAGGGATGTACCGCACTGCTTGTAAATGTAATGTATTTATTATAGTCTCCTGCATCGAACCAGCCTCCATGAAGGTCTCTGAAACGGTCGGGATTGTTTTGATCAAAAAAGTCTCGTGTCTCTTTTTCCTGCAAATAAGCTGCCCCATCGGCCCAGTTTTCTCCGGCAAAGCGTGCCTCTTTGGCAAAACCGCTGCGCTGGTAAAAGAAAGTGCGCATGGCTGCTCGCAGAACCCCATACCATGGATTTTCCCTGATTTCGAACGGGTGTGAAACCCTGCCTGATGCCGGTTCTTCTATCTGATAATAGCCTGGTTCTGTGAAATCAGAAAAATCCAGATGCCAAACCTGATCGCCCGACTGCTCATGTACCATGCCACTATTCCATGATGCTACTATCCCTTCAAATGCAATCTCATCTGTATCGAGGTTTCGGATAATGAACGAACTGCCGGGTGGTGTTTGATGTGTTCCGGCATCAGATCCTGTAAAAGGAACTTTAATGATTGCAATTTTTTCACCATTCACCGGATAGCCGAACTGATCCACAACAATAGAGAGGGGCGGTGTGGCAAAAAAAACAAAGGCGGAAAACAGAATTGAAAATAGCAGCATGGTGCAGATATAAAACAGCCCGGCACTTCGATCACAGTCACTCGATAATGCCGGGCCTAGCCGGTATAAGGCAAGTTTTTGGTTAGAATTTTCGAATAATCCGGAGATTGTCAAATGCGATATTCACCTCTTCAAACGCTGCACCGTCCGGTTCGCCGGGGTTAACATATCGCAACAGAAATTCACCGGAATTTTTCATCGGGCCGTAGGTAGCCTGGGTGCCGCGATGAAAATCATGCATAGCTATTGTTACGGTTTCCCAACCATCAGTGTCAAGTGGCACCCTTTCACCATCAACGATAAACGGATTCCAGTCTTTCTCGATCCACCAGTCAAAAGAAAGCTGGATGTAACCGGATTTAAACTTGTCGTGCGGAGTAAAGATTTCCATCCTGAAAACCAGTTCACTGGTTGGTGTACTATCCGGATAATCCGGCATCTGCAATCCATTCCAGGCTGGAAATGATGTCGCCAGGTTTTGGAACCACCACATATCGGGTGTTAATGGG
>PWLN01000446.1 GCA_003559375.1 Balneolaceae bacterium
AACGGGAATGAGATTGACCCCAATGGCACTATACCTATACTTGCGAGAAACAAAGACTGGGGTATGGGCCCGGATCATCCGGTTGCCTGGTACCGGACTACGGGTAATTCACGAATTTTTTATACATCAATGGGGCATCATGGCAGTGCTTATAAAGAGCCTTATTTTTTAAAAATGCTGGAAAATGCGATACGATGGGCTGGCCAGTTCGAAAGAAATTGATAGTCTACCAGATATTATTATTTGACTGGATAAGACTGAGTGAAATTTCCATGATCACAAAAGCTATATTTCCTTTGGAAGGATACGGTACCGCTTCAGAACATTTTCGTGATCACGGTATTCCTCTTCTGAATCGTTCACGTAGCTCTATAATATAGATCGCCAGTCCGTCACGGATTTCTTTGCCACGGCTGTAATAATTGAGATAGGTTTCCTGGTCCAGAAGGTTCTTCTTCTCAATATCGTATAATGCTTCAAGCATTTTGTTTGCTGCGCTTAAGCCACGTTTGCAGTTGGCGATGTTACCTCCCAGGCTATCCATCTGGAAACCAAGCCCGAAACCACCCGCAATTTTGGCTGGTGGAATTGTAACACACCGGCCAAAGGTATTTATCGATTCATCATTCACATTTGTAAGGTGTTCATCGATCATGTTCATGGCATCAATCGTATACTCAAAAGCTTTTTGATAAAGCGGCAGATTCTCGAAGCTGTCAAAATCGGTGATGTCGTAGTCGGTTAAATTTTTCCACTCCTCACCCTCATCATATTCATAAAAGTCAAATTCATCCATCCACCTCTTTTTGTCACCATCATCTTCATCTCTCAGGTATGTCCATCCCATTTCACGAGCGATTATTCTGTTACGATCGGGATGGTCTTTGTATTTATCAATCAGATGGATATACTGATCTGTTCGTTTATCGGTTTCTCTGTAAAAATCCTCCCATTGGTGTTCATCCCAGATCTCTGGTTCGTTCTCTTCTTCATAATCAAAATTACTATTCCATTCACTCATGATGATCTCCGTTTAAATTAGTTTTGTTTTGCCTGTAAAACTCTCTCACATATTTATCCCGGATTTCACATAAAATGAAATACAGGACAGGCTGATTTGTCTTAATCTATCATAGCAAGGTGAATTTTGCAATACCGGATTTTCAAAAATCGGGCTATTGCCATAACGCTACAGTATGCTGCTTCATAGCCATGGTTCAATTTGCGTCGGTAATGCCATAATCGACAATCGGTGCTGGTTATGACGACGAGGGTTGATGTTGCTCGTCTTAGGAAGAATATCACATATGTTTCGGAGTAATTGAGGTAAACACATCCATTGATGGGGTTTTAAATGAACGCGAAAGGATTACGCCCGCTTCGGGGCTTTCCGGGAGCAGCAGATATTGGTCACAGGGCGCTGCCCTGTGTTGGAGATTCCGCCCCGGTTGGGGCTTGATCTTGGGTGAGGATTAAAACGTTTCTTCATGCTGTAACAAGGAATAGGAGATCAGTGACAGATAGAAGATTTATTTTGAATCCCTTGGCACAGGTTTAATCTTATTTTGGGTATTAATTGATGGACAAATACAACGTTCTACATGCAAGCTGGAAAGTTAGGTCAAATAGAATAATGATTCTCAATCCTATAAAAAATTGTAAGATTTTCTCTTCTTTTGGTTCATACAATTAAAATCATGTATTCCTAAAAAGCCCTGGAAGGGCGACAACATCAACACAGGGCAGCGCCCTGTGGAAGACGCATGAAACAAGGGAAAGCTCTGAAAGAGCGTCATCCAGAATAAAATTTGATAACATGGCACAATCCTTATCCAAAGTTTACACACACATCATCTTTAGCACGAAAAAAAGGCGCAATCTGATTGATGAATCAATTGAACCCGCCTTGTTCAATTATTTGGGTGGAGTTTGCAAAGCATTTGAATGCTTCCCTGTGCAGGTAGGAGGTTACCGTAATCATGTCCACATTCTATGTGTGCAATCAAAAAAAATCACACAAATAAAACTACTTGAGGAAGTAAAAAAACGATCTTCGAAATGGATCAAAACGCAAGACAGCAGATACTCCGATTTTTACTGGCAAGATGGTTATGGAATTTTTTCAGTGAGTCCTGCTAGAGTTGAACAGGTAGCTAACTACATTCGAAACCAGAAAAAACATCATGAAAAGTTGTCCTTTAAACAGGAGTTTAGAAGGTTTCTGAAAGCATATCAGGTTGAGTATGATGAACGTTACATATGGGACTAAACACGACATGATTACGCCCGCTTCGGGGCTGTCCGGGAGCCACAGGCATTGGTCACAGGGCGCTGCCCTGTGTTGAAGGTTCCGCCCCGGTTGGGGCTTGGACTTGGGGTGATGAAGAAGGATATATCGAGAAAGTGCACTCAGGTGTTGTGCCATTCATCTGGAGTGAAGCTGGTAAACTTTTCATGACTATGCCTCCATTTTTGGGAACTCCGGACGAGGATGCGGCGTTTTTTCTGTCCTTATGCCGGAGTGTGGGACGCTGCCTGCGAATTCGGTATTTGGGTTGCTTAAGATTTTCAATCTTATGTGTCATCATCATCCAACAGAACAGCTAAACCATCAACCAGAGCACAATTAATTATGAACACACCCAAAATTGCAGGATTAAAACCAATAAAAATCGAAGCTGAAAAAGGTAAGGAGTATTATTGGTGTTCCTGCGGGTTAAGCCAGAATCAGCCCTATTGTGACGGATCCCATTCCGCCACCGAGATGACCCCCATCTGTGTTACCCCTGAGGAGACAGGCCGGGCGTTTCTCTGCACGTGCAAGCAGACAAAAAACCCTCCATACTGCGATGGCACTCACAATCAGTTCAGGAATAAATAGTAAGAATCACCATTGCAGTTATCAGGATTTATCGAGTCCTCAATCAAAGAAAAAAGGCGACACTGACATAGTCGGAGCCGCCTTTTATTTTTTGTGACAATCGCATCCAGGGTGCTGTTTCACTGATCTGCGATGTTTTCATTCTTAACAGATCATCAGACATCAAATCGATCCAGGCTCATCACTTTGGCCCACGCTGCAGCGAAATCGTTCACAAATTTCTCCTGTGCATCCTCAGCCGCGTAAACTTCGGCCAGTGCCCGCAGTTCAGAATTGGATCCGTGAATCAAATCAGCACGTGTGCCGGTCCACTTCACTTCACCGGTCTGCCGGTCGCGTCCCGCAAAGAGACGCTGCTCATCATTCATCGCTTTCCATGTAATTCCCAGATCCAACAGGTTTACAAAGTAGTCGTTGCTAAGAGTCCCGGGACGATCTGTAAAAACGCCATGTGACGAACCGTCATAATTGGTGTTCAGCACCCTCATTCCACCGAGTAGTACGGTCATTTCAGGAACGGAAAGGGTGAGCAGCTGAGCTTTATCTACCATCATCTCCTCCTCAGTAACCTCTCCTTTCATATTGAAGTAGTTACGGAAGGCATCGGCTTTCGGCTCCAGCCACTGTACCGATTCCACATCTGTCTGCTCCTGTGAAGCGTCGGTTCGGCCGGGCGTGAAGGGTACAGTCACTTCTATACCGGCTTTTTTCGAAGCTTCTTCAACTGCGGCACTCCCACCCAGAACAATCAGGTCGGCCAGTGAAACTTTCTTGTTACCTGTTTGAGCCTCGTTGAACGATTTCTGAATCTTCTCCAGTGCAGATAGTACTTTCGATAGCTGAACCGGGTTGTTCACCTCCCATCCGTTCATCGGCTCCAGCCGTACTCTGGCCCCGTTGGCCCCACCGCGCTTATCAGAACCGCGGAATGTGGAGGCAGAAGCCCATGCCGCAGAAACAAGCTGCGAAACGGTGAGTCCGGATTCCAGGATTTCTTTCTTCAGTGCTGATATATCCTCTGCATCAACCAGTTCATGGTCTGCCACAGGAACCGGATCCTGCCAGAGAAGATCTTCTTCCGGTACTTCCGGTCCCAGGTAGCGTGATTTTGGGCCCATATCGCGGTGTGTGAGCTTAAACCATGCCCGGGCAAAGGCATCAGCAAATTCATCGTGATTTTCATAGAAGCGGC
>PWLN01000142.1 GCA_003559375.1 Balneolaceae bacterium
ACTGACACTATTTATGCCCTGGTGGGCACTTTTTATTCCGGCCATCATAATTGGTTCATGGCTTTTAAACCGGGGTTTTATGGCTTTTATCATTGGATTCTGCGGCTCCGGTCTCGCCTGGTTTGTACAGGCTTACTACGTACATTTTTTTAATGAAGGTATTCTGACCACAAGAATTGCAGATATGATGGGGATAGGTTCTCCTTGGGTAGTTCTGCTCATCACATTCGCCATAGGAGGAATTCCGGGCGGGTTTGGTGCATTGACCGGATACCTTGTTAAAATCAACCTGAAAGGGCCGGCCGTAAAGGCTGCTGCCGGCAATTAATTTGACGTTCAACAATAGTAAAACGATATTTTTATGAGTGAGTATCCCAAAACCGACGACCCGAAAGTACCGGAAAGCACTGCTCCCCGAAAAACACTTTTTACCCGCTTTCTTGATTTTGTGGAGTGGCTTGGAAACCTGCTGCCACATCCCGTAACACTCTTTGCCCTCTTTGCCCTCGGTGTTGTGCTGTTGAGTGGACTGGCTGAATGGCTGAACTGGTCGGCCCCGGACCCCAGGCCGGAGGGAGCTGCGGGCCGTGCGCCCGGTGGAATCATAGAGCCGGTAAGCCTTATGAACGGTGAAGGCTTCAGGATGATCGTTGAAAATATGGTGCGAAACTTCACCAGTTTTGCTCCGCTTGGTGTTGTTCTTGTAGCACTGCTCGGTGTAGGCGTTGCTGAACACTCAGGGTTGATTAGTGCTGTAATTCGCGGAATCGTTTTAAAAGCAGCCTCTTTCCGGCCGAAAGAAAGCAATCTTACAGGTATTTTAGCTATCCCGGTTCGAATTTTCAATTTTGTACTGAACCCGAAAAACCTTGTAACCATGGCTATCTGTTTTGCGGCAGTAATTTCCAACACTGCCTCCGAGATGGGATATGTGGTTCTTGTGCCACTTGCTGCGGTTATTTTCCATTCAATGGGAAGGCATCCGCTTGCAGGACTTGCCTGCGCTTTTGCATGTGTTTCGGGCGGTTACAGTGCAAACCTTTTAATCGGAACCATCGACCCGTTACTTGCCGGGCTCACGCAGGAAGCCGCAAACCTTATCGATCCCGATTATACCGTCCATGCGGCCGTGAATTGGTACTTCATGTTCATCAGCACGTTTTTCATCACAGCTGCCGGCACATTTGTAACCCTGCGAATTGTAGAGCCTAAACTTGGCAAATATGATGAAAGCATGGCCATGGAAGACCTGTCTGATGATGTATCGATGGAGCCGCTCACTGCAAAAGAAATCAAAGCCCTGAAGTACACCGGAATCTCAGTTTTGATTATGTTCGGTGCACTGGCAATGACGATTGTACCGGAAAACGGAGTGCTGCGGAATCCCGAAACCGGAGAAATGCTGAACTCACCGTTCTTAAATGGAATTGTGACCTTCATCTTTGTCTGTTTTCTGATTCCCGGTTTTGTATATGGACGCGTGGTAGGTACCATGAAAGATGACCGGGATGTGATAAAAGGAATGGCCGGTGCCATGTCTACCCTTGGCCTTTATATTGTTATCGTCTTCTTTGCGGCACAATTTGTGGCCTATTTTGGATGGAGTAATCTTGGGCAGATCTTTGCCGTGAAAGGCGCCCAGTTTCTGCAGGATGCAGGGATGACCGGCCCAATCATTTTTATCGGATTTATTTTCATATCCGGATCGGTTAACCTGATGCTCGGTTCTGCTTCAGCACAATGGGCGGTAACAGCACCCATCTTTGTACCTATGCTGATGCTGGTAGGCTATAGCCCGGAAGTAATTCAGGCGGCATACCGCATCGGGGATTCGGTTACCAACATTATTACTCCCATGATGAGCTATTTTGGGCTTATCCTTGCATTCGCCAACAAATATGATAAAGACCTTGGAATCGGCACCATTATCGCGATGATGCTGCCCTATAGTATAGTATTTCTTGCCGGATGGATAATCCTGTTTTACGTATGGGTATTTGGACTTGGATTACCGGTGGGGCCGGAAGCGCCGACGTACTATATTATTGGGGAGTAGGTTTGAGGGTTGAGTTTTTAGGTTTGAGTTATGAGTTTTGAGTACTGTATCCTGGAGCTGGATTGAATATTCGGTTCCCAGCAAGGGATAGCGCAAACGTCCTCGTTTGTGCTCCCCGTTCAGGACGTGATCGCACCACTTCCACGATTCAATCTTAATGCCAGATGCCTGATTCTCAATACACTCACTAAACGGAATTTTCATAATCCACGCGCTCTGCTATCGAAATTCTTTTTGAGACCATGTCCCGGATTTCCAGCCATTTACTGCTGTTTTCTTCAAATGATGAAAATGGAAGGCCATATCTTTCAATGGATACGTGATCTCTCAATTCTGTATAAGCACTCATCAATTCATAAATCATTTCTGTATAGGTATCATAAGGCGTAAATCTTTCAGCTTCTATGACTACCATTGCAAGTCCCGGGCTTTCCGATAGGCGTTGAAAAACTCCCTCATTTTCAATAAAACGTTATGTCTGTTTTCAAAATTCTGAAATTGTTGTCATTTCATTATTGATCAGCACATTCTCATGCCAGTTAACCTTTACTGGCAATAAATTGATGTTAATTGCACCTGGCTGAAGAGTATCTGATTGATCTTTAGCCAGGTACTATTTTGTTGTATAATTAATCCTTCTGGATCCCTGAATTCGTAAAACATTCTGAATGTCAAGAATTCTCCCAAATTCGGCATCACGGCTTACACGTAAGCTGATGACCTTCGAGGAATCTGATCCCTGTTCGTCGAGAAAAGTATGCAGTTCGGCAAGAGTAAGGATTTCACCTTTCACAATAATTTCATTCTCACTATTCAGGATGATCTTAATCAATGACTGATCCAGGCTTTGTTTAGCATGGGTAATTTCATGAAGAAGAACCTTGTTGTCGATTTCACCACTGATGTACTGTTTTTTGCTTACAAAGATCGTATCCAGAAATGTGTGCGGAACGATGTCTTCATTTAATAACACCACTCTGTAACCTTTATATACTTTGCCTGGATTCCTTCTGGCTTTCAATTGAATCATATGTGTAATTCGGAGCAGGCGTATAAAAAGAAATATCACAACGGTTACATATAATCCGGATAAAACAAGGACAAAGTGTTTATTTTCAGATGATGAATTCTCCTCATTTGCACCTGCCGGAGATTCTTCAACTTTTTCCAAAAATGCATCATTTGTAATGGTAAAAGGCGCTTCTGGAACAGGTTTATCATCGGTTTTATTGAATTGAGAAAAATTGATTTGTGCTCCGTTAATCCCAACGGGAACAAGCGGAATAGTGAGGGAAAAAATCAAACTGAAAAGAAGGAAAACCCGGTTAAAATGAAATGTCTTTTCATTATACAGTATTGCATAATAGACAAGTAAGAGTATACCCAGGCAAATGGTGGAATAGATCAGATATGTACTCATTGCTGCCTCTTATGAAGTTCCTGTTCAACAATCTGCTGAAGTTCTTTGAGCTGTTCTTCGGTAAGATCAGTTTCGGTGGTAAAAAACGATGCAAAATTGGCGGGTGAATTATCAAAATATTTAGTAATGAGATTATTGATGTGACGCGAAAAATAGTCCGATTTTTGTACAAGCGGATAATATCGCCGAGAACGGCCAAGCTGTTCATAACCAACATACCCTTTATCGGCCATCCGTTTTAGAAGTGTAGCGATAGTTGTGCTGGCAGGTTTGGGTTCAGGATACATCTCAAGCAGCTCATTCATAAAAGCCTTATTGCGCTTCCAGATGTATTGCATTAATTGTTCTTCGGATTTAGAAAGCTTCATTATTCTACACTTATAGAGTTACTTCTACAAATGTAGAATAAAGAATAAAAAAACACAACTCTTTTTCAAAATCCAGGCCAGCCATACCTGTGTTAGCAAAAAAAAGGATAATCTACTCACACATCTAATCCCACAAAGCAATAAGCTTGAGCGCCAGCGAAAGCCAAGACTCAAGACTCAAGACTCAAAACCTGCTTACCTTCGTGCAGTTCAATTTCC
>PWLN01000201.1 GCA_003559375.1 Balneolaceae bacterium
GAAATACTGGATCTGTTGAAACGGAAAGGGGTACTCTCCATAGATGAGGTGTCGGATGATATGGGGCTGGCCAAAACAACACTCAGAGAGCATTTACTTCAGCTCGAACGCGACAGATACATTAAACGAACATATGAGCGTTCGGGTCCGGGCCGGCCCAGTTTGCAATACCATCTGACACAGCAGGGGCACGCACTCTATCCTTCCGGAGAATCGGCACTGATGAGAAATTTTCTCTCATTTCTCAAGGAAAAAGGTGAAGAATCCATGATTGAGGATTTCTTCCAGGATTTTTGGGATAAACGCTTTGAGAAAGCCAAATCCCTTATGGATGAAAAACCTGAAGACAATCTCATAGACAGAATTGAAGTGCTCCTGGAGATGTTAGCTGAGGAAGGTTTTATGCCGGAATACCATTTTGATGAGTATAAAAACGTACTCGAAATACGGGAATGTAACTGCCCGTTCAGGGAAGTGGTGAAAGAGACCCGCCTACCCTGTAAACTGGAAGCTGAATTCTTTCAACGTTTGTTCAATGGAAAGGCAGAACGCACTGCTTTTATACCTGAAGGGGATTTCTCCTGCAACTATCTCATTACCAACCCCTGACCCTTGATAACCATTTGTCTGAAACTACTCAAATCTTAATTATTAATCTGAAATTCAATGAAAAACATAATATACATTGTAGCTATACCATTTTCGATGCTGATTGCCGTTATGGTTTATGCCAATGTTGAAGAAACTGAAAAAGTGAATGTATCCTCTGAATTAAGCCTAATCACGAAAACACCTGAAGATGGCTTCCAGCTGGCTATTGATTTATCGCGGAAAGGTGTTACATCCACTCAAACCGACAGGGAAGTGTTGTTTATACTCAGAGAGGCTTATTCCAAAGATCCTGATGCACTGATTGCCAGTTCGCAGGTTATAGCAATACATTTTCAAACCATTGCTGCAGCCAATAACTACTGGAGAGATTAAACTTTACAATGAGTTTCCAGGGCGAGGCCAGGATCAAAAGGCTGGTTAAACCCGGATTACACATCAGACCTCCGACGTCTTACGGAGCATCGAAAGAAACCTTCATCGGTTAACATATTGAAGATTTAAAAAAATTTGAAAGACTTCGGAAGTCTTTTTGGTCTTATGCGTAATTTGGGTTAAAGGAAGAAATCAACCGGATCAAGGATATCAATGACACCCTTTTAAATGGGGATATCTGATGACAATGCCTGAAGAGTGGGTTTTAAAGGTGATGAAATCGGACGAATAGAGGCTGAACTCTCGACCTATAGCATTTCTTATGTTTTTAGAAATCCAGTATAATCCCAATCGTTGGCAGTATTGTAGACTCACTGAGCTGATCTACACGCACAAGTTCAGGATTCTGTCCATTTTGAAGAAGATAGCTCGGCTCTGAGGGGGTGTTCTGGCTGAACAGGTTTTGTATTTCGAGATATACATCCAGTGAGAAGTTTCGAAAGTTCCACTTTCGGTCAACACGGATATCCGTGGCGTTGAATGGCCTCAGGCGTTCGTTTCCAAGCCGGTTATAGTCGAATACAAATGCGGGATAGGTTTCGATGCTTCGTTCTTCATCGATCGGCGCAAACGGGGTTCTGCCCAGCAAACGTGTTCTGAGGCTGAACTCCCAGCGGCTGCCAATTTGATACCCACCTGTAAATGTGAGCAGGTGACGACTGTCCCACGCCGATGGCAGGTAAAGACCGCGGTCGAATCCGGTAAACTCACTTCGGAATAGTGTATAGGCAAGTATCGCATAATAGTTCGTAGCAAGTGTTTGCTGAACCAGGAATTCTGCACCGTAGGTTCGCCCCCTGCCCGCAGATTCTACAGCATCATTGCCAAGCACCTCGAAACCTCCGCCCAGATTGGCCAGGCTTACCCCTTCACGTATCGAAACCGGATAATCATCATATAGTTTCAGAAATCCTTCCACAGAGATTTTCGTACTCTGTCTTGGAAAAAAATTGAAACCACCAGTAAGATGGTCTGACCGGATGTAACGGGTATTGCGATTCACAAACTCTCCGTTTTCCTTGTAACCGAGCAGATTGAGCGGCGGTTTTTTGAAATATCGTCCTGCAGAAACAACAGCCCTCCATTGCCCTGCCTCATCCAGATTAACTGTGAGCGCGGCTCTTGGTGAGAGGGTCCTGTAGATCTCATTACCACTATCTGTGAAGGTGTTTCCGTCAAATCTCAAGCCTGCAGTAAGATCGAAACGATCGGAGAGGCGTTCCGCCGACCATTGAACAAAGCCGCCGTAGCTCAAAAATGTCAGATCTGTATCAAAAACCACACCTGCATTGTCATCAAAAAAATTGTTGCGGAAGATGTTTACACGGGCCGATGCTCCGGCGGATATGGTTGAGCGCTCACGGAAAAAAGTGGTCTCATTTCGCAGGGTTTTGCGCCACTCGTTAGCCCTGTTTCGGGAAAAGAGGCCATCCTGGTTTTCGTTGTCACGATATCGTGAGAAATCGTTGTAAAACCAGCTTCGGCTCAGAGAAGTACGTGTTATCCCCAACCCGTCGCTCAGGCGGTGCTGCCAGCTTA
This sequence comes from Balneolaceae bacterium, assembly GCA_003559375.1. GTDB lineage: Bacteria > Bacteroidota > Rhodothermia > Balneolales > Balneolaceae > Rhodohalobacter. Next base: position 2,584 of record PWLN01000201.1, read on the forward strand.
AACCGGTGGTGTTTGTACGCTGTTGTATCACCGGAACCTGGTCGAGAATAGCTTGCCGGTCGGGTGAAATATCGCGCGGAACGTTGATCCTGAAATCGTCGATGGATCCGACACCAGTCAGTGAAATCTGATTCCGGGAGTTAAATCTATGATCAACTTTATATTGATAGTCCCAATAATCGGGCAGGAATGGGAGGTCAATGAGCTGAAACAGAAGCTGCAGATAGGAACGGCGTACCGATGCAATGAATGTGGTATTCGAAAAGGTGTTATCCCCCTTGAACAGCGGTCCTTCGGTTGTCAATGCCGCCTCACTGGCTCCTACTCGAAAGCTGGTTCGGAACTCACGGTCGTTTCCGTTCCGCTGGTTAAAGCGCAATACACCAGAAAGTGCATTCCCGGCAGATGCACTAAATGCACTTGTACTCAGTTCAACCCCTTCAAAGAAAGCCACATTCAGCAAGCCGGCAGGGCCGCCAGCACTTCCTTGCGTTGAGAAATGATTGATGGTGGGGATTTCAATCCCATCCAGAAAATAGACATTTTCGTTGGGTGCACCTCCGCGTATTATCACATCGTTGCGAAAACCGGTAACCGAGCCTGAAACACCGGGCAGCGACTGTACCACTTTGGCAATATCACTATTCCCGGCCGGATATGTCGAAATCTCCTCTGGCGAAAGGCGCCTGAAACTGACCGGATTTTCGGGAGGGGCGATAAAAGGTTCAGATACCGTTACAACAACCTCTTCGAGCTGCCCGGTTGTGGGAATCAGTTCAAAATTGATATCTCTGTTACCTGCACTGCGCACATTAATGTTGTTGCGCCGCTGGGTTTCGTAACCAATAAATGTAGCGACAACGGTATAGGTGCCCGGCTCAATATTTCTGATTTCATAGAACCCGTCGGCATTGGTGCTTGCTCCGCGAGTGGTTCCCTCAAGGCCAACGTTAGCTCCGAATAATGGTTCACCGGTACGTGCATCCGTAACATAACCCGAAAGTGTTCCTGTGGACTGGGCAAGTACTCCATTTGGAGAAAAACTAATCAGGGCAACAAAAAAGGCAATGAATAGATTAAATACAGATGTAAAGGATAATATCATGTTATAAAGCTATTTCACAATCAATTACGTAAAACCTAAAAGGAAAATCTTGCGTTCAAAATGAGCTTTGCAGTTAACTCCCCCTCCCCCCTTTTTTTCATACCTGAAATTATATAGATTGCATCATACAGTATTCCGGGTGTGATCGACCCAAAATTTTCTTCTGTTTACCAAGTCTCTCTGTTGTCCGATGTCTTAACCGCTCATGCCCAGGTACTGAACCTGAATTTGATTCCGGAATTACTGACTCACTCTTATGAACCGGATAGTAACCTTTACCTTGGGTGTGTTGTTCTCTGTTGCCTGGCTGTCTTCAGTGACACACGCCTACCAGATTCACCCTCAGAA
>PWLN01000199.1 GCA_003559375.1 Balneolaceae bacterium
AATGCCACAACCGGCTTTTTCACATGCTCTTTGATGTATGCCGCTGCTTCTTCTTCAGCAGAACCGCCAATTTCACCGATCAGGACGATTGCTTCTGTTTCCGGATCTTCATTAAATAGTTTAACGGCATCAGTGTGGTTGGTGCCAATCACAGGATCGCCCCCGATTCCGATTGCGGTAGTCTGGCCAAGGCCAACTTTTGTGAGCTGATCCACAGCTTCATACGTCAGTGTTCCGGAGCGTGAGATGAGGCCTATATTGCCAGGTGAAAAGATGGCCGCTGGCATGATGCCGACTTTGGCTTCTCCCGGAGTAATGACACCCGGACAATTTGGCCCTACCAGGGTTGCACCGTGATTCACACATACCTGTTTGGCTTTTACCATATCCTGTACCGGTATTCCCTCTGTAATACAGATAATCACCTTGATACCGGAAATTGCAGCTTCCATGATGGCATCGGCAGCAAATGCAGGGGGTACAAAAATTACTGAGGTATTGGCACCTTCATTGCTTACAGCATCGGCTACCGTATTGAAAACGGGCCTGTCAAGATGGGTTTGTCCACCTTTTCCGGGAGTTACACCTCCAATTACTGTTGTTCCGTATTCTATCATCTGTCCGGCATGGAATGTTCCTTCACTTCCGGTAAAACCTTGTACAACTAAACGGGTCTCTTTCCCTACTAATACACTCATGTATACTGCCTGGTTTGGTTAGTTCATCTTATACTTTTCAATTCAGTAAATATACGGTCATATCAAAACATTGCCAAAGAGGGGGGGAGAAAAAGTGGGGTGGGGAGTGGGGATACTGGATCCGGGATACTGGTTTCTGGATGCTGGTTTTTTTGGTTTGGTCGCTATGTGGTGCTTTGTGGGTAAGAGCTACGTTGACATGAGGCACGTAGGCACAAGCCCCGTGGGGATAAACAGGATGCTTGCGCCATCTAAGTATGTGTGGCATCACAGTCTGTGGGCAGCACAAGCCCGAGGGGGTAAACCTTATGCTTGCGCTATCCAGAGCCACGTGTCCGTAGGCACAAGCCCCGTGGGGATAAACAAGATGCTTGCGCCATCAAATATCCAGAAACCAGAAACCAGAATCCCCCTTCCTACGGCAGCGATACCGATCGCCTTAACAGCCATTCGGCTGAAAGCAGGATCAGAACGATGAAGAACCAGATTCCGCTTCGGTGGAGGTACAGAAAATCTTCTGAAAAAAGTTCTTCGGGTTGATCTGCGATTGTTTCTGACAGAAAGCGGTTTAGTTCATCAAAATCAAGGTTCTCGAGAAACCTGCCCGATGTGATTTCTGCAAGGGTTTGAAGCAGATCATCATCTCTTTTTGTAGTAAGAAACTCTATGGATGATTGGCGTACATTTACTCGTGTTTCCGCAGTGCCTATCTCACGGTCATTCTTAACAGCCCGGGCTGTAACCCTGTACATTCCCTGTGGATAGTTACCGATATTTACAGTATAGACTTCATTCTGAGAATGGTTCATCCTGAAACTGTTAAGCGGCTCAGCGGTATTTCCATCGTAAACAGAAACATTGATGAGTGCTTCTGATTCTGGCTCCCCGCGTTCATTGAACAGGAATGCACGAATTTCAACTTCTTCATTTTCCGAAAATTCCTGTTTGGTTGGCTCAATGGTCAGGCGACGCTGATCCGGCGGGGTAGATGCCCATGATACCAGGTTCGTGAACAGCTGAGTAAAAAAGTGCCTTACCTCTTCCTGCTGGTTTTGTTCAAACCGAAACCATCCAAAGGCATTTACAGATGCAATTCTCCGGATGGAAGTATCCATTGAAATGAGCAGCGGAATGTCTGTTTCAATTCTCTGAAAAAGCAAACCTGCCAACTCCTGGGCTGCTGGTGAGACCTGGTACGAAGCACGCAACGATTTGAGTGAAGGGAGACGCTGAAAGTTTACCGCATCTACCTCAAGAAGAGGATGCGAAATGCCGCCAAGAAAATTGTCTATTTGCACGTCAATCGCTGTGCCTGAACTTCCCATTCTGTAACCAATGAGTTCAGCTGTCTCACTCCTTGTTTTATGCTGATAGCTGCCAGGCAGGGCAATATATAAAAGGGGCGCATCCAATGATTGAACCCAGGTAAACAGTGGTGAACCGGGAATCGGTAATCCGTGAAGCACAATCAGGTCAAAAGGTTCATCGATATTTCGGGGATCATCGCCGGCAAACCGGTTATTTCCAAGATAGGTGGATGCAGTGAGTTCATTCTGCTGATCGGTGGCTATCAATCTTCTGATTGTTGCTACATCCGGATGAACTTCAAATGCCAGCGACAGGATTCTTGTTTTATCATCCAATATTTCAATGGTAAACGTTTCCCGGTTATTCTGATCTGTAAACTCGTCAGGATGAGGCGGTACATGTATTTCAAAATCGTAGAATCCCGGCTCCTCAAATTCTGCAAAAAATTCAACGATATGGCTGCTTGACGGTGCATTGAATTCAATGGACCGGGTATCCATGATTTCACCATCCCTGATAAAACGGACTGATGTTTCCTCACCCTCAAAACCTTCCTGGTACACTTCGGCCCTGATGATTTGCCGGGTGAACGTATATCCGGTCTGTACATAATCCACACCTGCAACTGCTATATCCCTTACGGTTGTTGTATCGCCAACAGGGATCGTGATCACCGGAATTGAAAGATTTTGTGCTGCAAAAACCGGGTTACGTCCGTGAGTAACAATTCCGTCAGAAAACAGGATTGCAGCTCGGTAGCGGTTCTCATTTTCCCGGATATGTTCCATTACATCGCTGATATTTGTACGGGTTCCGGTAAGTGTCAGATCGTTACCGGTGTAAATAGCCTCATCAAACAGAAATTCATCATAAAGGAGGTTGTCTTGTTTACCGGATTGATATTGTGCCAGTATCTCATTGTACGTTTGGATGCCATCGTATTCCCCGCGTTCTACTGACATGCTTTGGCTGTTGTCGAGATACACGGCAATGGCAGGATTTTCAGTCAACGAAATCTGCCTGATGATGAAAGGATTCAATAACAAAAGAATGAGAATAAAAAGGGCTGTAGCCCTTAAAGCAATTAAAGACCATTTGGATGAAGTTTTCAGAATTTGCAGGTGAGAATAACTCCACCATGCAATAAATACAGAAATGAAGGCAAGCAGAATGATCAATAATGCAGGCAGTACGGGACTAAAGCCTTGAAAAAATCCATAGATCATTACAGCGTTTATTTTAGAGGCGCTTGAGTAGTTTATGAATGATATCTACTGTTGTAAGTCCTTCCGCCTCGGCTGCATAATTCGTGACAATCCGGTGCCTTAGAACGGGAACAGCCAATGCATTGATATCTTCCATTTCTACATTATAACGCCCTTGTGACAGCGCTCTTGTTTTTGCACCAAGAGCCAGGTATTGGGATGCCCTCGGGCCGGCTCCCCAGCTCAGATATTTTTTTACAATTTCCGGTGCTTCGGGATTATTGGGCCGTGTTTCAGAAACAAGTTTTACGGTCTTATGCAGCACATGATCGGGGAGAGGCACTTCTCTGATCATTTCCTGTATTTCCATAATCTGTTCTTTTTCAAGAATTGAGTTTATCTGAACTTTACGTGGTGAAGTGGTTTGACTTACAATCTGCTTTTCCTCTTCCAGGTCTGGGTAATCAAGCCAGATATTGAACATGAAGCGGTCGAGCTGTGCTTCAGGCAGCGGGTATGTGCCTTCCTGTTCAATCGGGTTCTGGGTAGCCAGCACAAAAAACGGCCGGTCGAGTTTAAACGTCTGGCCTGATGCTGTAACATTATATTCCTGCATTCCTTCCAGAAGTGCAGCCTGTGTTTTAGGAGGTGTCCGGTTTATTTCATCCGCGAGTACGATATTCGCAAATATTGGGCCTTTAATAAATTTGAATGCTTTTTTCCCGGTTTCCTTGTCATCCTCAATCACCTCGGTTCCTGTAATGTCGCCGGGCATAAGGTCGGGTGTGAACTGTATACGGCTGAAAGACAGATTCAGTGTTTTGGCCAGTGTCTGGATGAGCAGTGTTTTTGCCAATCCGGGCACACCCACAAGTACACAGTGGCCTCTTGAGAAAAGAGAAATCAGTAGCTGGTCCACCACATTTTTTTGGCCTACAACGGTCTTGGCAATTTCATTTTTAATTTGCAGAAATGATTCACTGAAAAATGCTGCTGCCTTTTCCGGTGCCTCTGGAATAGGAGATGTCATAAATATTTTTATTGTAGGGATACAGGTTCTTCGACTGGCATTACGAATTCAATATCTTCCGGCATTGGAATTTTGAATTCCACATATACTTCATTTCTGATCTCATCAATCCACTTAGCCATTATTAATTCCTGCTTTTGCCGCAATGCGAGGTCCCGTATTCTGTCATAATCCTCCTTTAGATTTGCACGGTGTTCCGGAATATGGCGGTCTAACCGTACTATTCGGAATGCACGGGTTACACTCGGATTTCTTGGGTTATACGATCTTGGTTCAGAAATAGCACCTTCCTCTTCGAGCAGAAGAACGATTCTGTAAAGGGCAGGATCAAGCTGACTTATCGCTATCATGCGCGAGCCTGTACGTTCATCAAACAGCCTTCCGCCAAAGCCCCTTGTTTCTTCATCATCAGAGTGTCTACGCGCCATATCGGAAAACCTTTTTTCATAAACAAGAACACTATCGCGTATTGCCGTCAGTTTATCAATTGCTGACTGTTCATCAATTGCATCTTCGGGCACCCTTATAAGTATGTGGTTTGTTTCAATATTATCTGCTACCCTTCGGTTGAGCCGTATCACATGAAATCCAAATTGAGTTTCCACCACTTCAGAGATTCCGCCCGGTTGAAGTGCAGATGCAGCAGCTGAATAGTTGGCTACAAGCTCACTCATTGGCAACATCGGAATCAGGCCTCCCCGCTGAGCCGTGCCATCTTCACTATACATGCGTGCCATAACTTCAAAATCGCGGCCGTAGGTTACGATGGAGTCTCGAAGTGCACTTGCACGTTCAAAGGCTATTTGTTTTGCCTCTTCAAGAGGGGGAGGAATAACCACGATTTGAGAAATACCAACCTGTTCCGGAATAATAGGGATTCTGTCTGCCGGAATACTGTTGAAAAATTCTTCAACTTCAGGCCTTGTGATTGATATGGTTCTCAGTTTGGAGTTTTGTACTTCCTGCACAATCATTTGCTCTCTGAACTGTTCCCGGAATTCAGCACGTATTTGAATGATACTCTGCCCGAAAGCTTCCTCAAGGGCTCGTTCACTTCCGGCCTGACGCACAAGCTGGTTGATTCGAAGGTCCATCTGCCTGTCAACAAGATCATCACTTACTATAATCGAGTCTATTGTGGCTTTTTCAAGGAGTACATAATTATCAACCATACTCTGAAGGGCGCTGTACCATAAATCTTCAGAAAACGCGATTTCGGATCCTTCAACCTCTGCCTGTCTCATGAATGACCTGATTTCATCGTCCACATCTGATTTCAGAATAATTCGGTCATTCACGATCGCAACAATACGGTCGGCATTCGATTGTCCGTAAACGCTGTAAAAAAGAGTCAGTGTACAGAACAACATCAAAAGGGGTAAACGTGTTAGTGCAAAAACGGGTTTCATCAAACCTGCGGAGTTTTAATTAATGATATATTAATGATTCAAGCTCATTAACGTTAATCAAGTCTATTTCATTATTAGATTCTGCCTGAAGATAAAGATTCCTGAGATAAGCATTTGTCAATCTTCTGGTCTTTTCAAGTTTTAACCATTGTTCTATTTGTGGAATCAGCCATTCCAGATCGGGATATTCACCCTCAGTTCGTTCTTCCATTAACTGAACCCAGTGATACTGGCTGCGAAAAAAAATGATTGGTGAACGCTCTGTGATTCCCATGATGCGTAACTGCTGATTAACAGGCGGCAAATCGGATGCAGCAATGGATATGGGCCACAATTGGGTTGAATGCCGTAACTGGAGCTCTGGATCCACACTATACCTGTCTACAACCTCTTCCCACTCCTGGCCAGACATAATTTCGCGATTCGCATTTTCGGCGGCCGTTCTTGTGTTTGTTGTAAGATGTCGAAACCGGATATATTTTTCATCGAGCAAAAACTGCTGCCGGTGTGTCTGATAATAATTTTGTGCTTCATCGCGTGAAACTTCAATTTCATGTTGATTTTGTGCAATAACATGTTCTATCAGCAATTATTCAAGAAGCTGATTGCGATATCTGTCCAATTTTCTGGAAAAATCGGGTGTATTTTGTATACCAATCTGTAAAGCGTGATCCACCGCAATTCTGGATTGTATCCATTGATTAGCGTATGAATAGATCGTGAGTACTGAATCTTCTTTCAGAAGATCAGGTGGTATGTTGTTCAAAGCCTGTTGCAACGTTAGCTGTTCACTGCCAACCTGGGCAATAACCATTCTGTCTGCATGCCTGCGCACATCACTGCAAGAAATCGTGACTATCAAAAAAACCGCTGTTAGAGTGTATTTGTACATCCAGGTTCAAATATTTTCCGGAAAAAGCTTCACATTATATTTTGTCATCAGTTCATTGAGGTAGGCTTCTTCACGCAGTGGCTGGAAATCATTAGCAACACGATAGAAGGCTTCATCAAATGTCATTGTACGCGGTTCTACAATCTCAGTAAGATAGTAAAAGGTTTTCATAGAACCGCCGCTGTCTTCGATGTCTGATAGATCGCCGGGATTCATTGTTTCAAGGATTGAATATACCTCAGATCCGGGATTTCTTGTAGTGCTGGTTATTACATGAATTTCAGGGAAATGCTCTTCAATCTCTCCTGGATTTTCACCCGATAAGAGAGTATGGTATGCTTCTGTGATGATGCTGTCTGAAACTGAGCTGAACCTGAAATAGGAATAATTACGCTCTAACCGGTAATGATGCAGATTATTTTCGTAGAATTGCCTGAGTTCTGCTTTATCCATCATTTCAGGATTCCAAATAAATTCTTCATTTACCTTGAAAACAATTAGCCCATTTAAAAAATCGGCCATATTAGCACGGTATTCCGGATGATATTCAGATGTAATACGGATGAGCGATTCGCGTACTATTTCGGTGATAAAATCATTAATGTGTTCATCATTCAATATCTCAATACCATCATTGGCAGTTTCAAGATATTTTATGAGTTCATTTACTGTAAGTTCTTCTCCGAAATAGGTTAAAAGTGTTTCATGGCTGAATTCTTCCAGGCTGTTGAATCCATTATTACTGACTGACAAAATCTCATCTTTCACATTTGTGTTGATTTGAAGATCTCCAAGTTCCATCAGGTGTGTGTAAACCTGGTTACGGCCGGGTGATAATCTTTGCAGGCGTTGTAACTCATTCATAACATATTCGTTGAGATGTGTTTCATCCTCAAATGTCATCACAGAATCAACACGAATGATATGATATCCATAATCCATCTCTATCAGCTCTGAAAATGGTTTACCTATTTCGGCTGCCATCACTGCATCTACGAAAGGCTCTGGAAACTGCATGCCATACCCAACCCATCCCACATATCCTCCTCGTGATGCACTGGCCGGGTCCATACTGAATGTATCAGCTACTGCATCCCATTCATGGCCTTCGTTTAATTTGGAATAGGCCTCTTCAGCAAGAAGCCGAACAGAATCATCTTCGGCAGGGTAGAAAAATATGTGGCTGACTAACCTCTCCCAGGAACGTTCCCTGATTTCCTGAAGCCCGATAACATGGTAACCGAATTGTGAACGAACCGGCAATGAAATTTCACCTTCATTGAGGGCAAACAAGGCGTCTTCGAACTCAGTCACGGTTCTGCCTGCAGTAACCCAGGGAAGGTGGCCGCCAATCGGTACAAGATTCCTTAACGTACTAAATCTTTGATTTACATCATCGGGATCTGCACCGGCTATGAGTTCATCACGGGCTTCATGCATGCGGTTAAAAGCCGCCTCAATATTTTCTGCTGATTCATTTTGTGAAACCTCAGCTAAAATGTGAAAAGCCTTGCGTTCTTCTGTCATCCTATTTTTAAAAGTATCAATAATATGCGCTTTAATAGTATGATCGAGCCAGTAACTGTATGCGGCTTCACGTGCAAATGTATTGAATTCATCAAGAAGTTCCGGGTCTTGATCAAAGCCTGCTTCAAGTCCGTCAAGTAATTTTAATCTGTAGAAAACGTAAGATGGCAGAAAATCCTGAAGTTGCTCCCGGATACTGCTTTCAGGATCTGTAATTGGGTTTCTGTTAAACTGTTGATTTAGTTCGGATAAATAGACCGGTTCACCGTTAATCGTAGCAACAATATTATCCTGTTCGGAATTATCAATACTTAAATCGGGTATTCCTGTAAAAAGGGTGTACAGAGTTATGAGGATTCCTGTTAAAATAGTTATCGGTTTCATTATCATGAAAAATTTTTAACTGACAAATTAAAATAACATTCCGGCTATTGTCGCTGTCATTAAATTGGCCAAAGAACCTGCTAAAACTGCCAGTAATCCGAAACTGGCCAGTTCAGACTTTCGGCCTGGCGCCAGCCCGCCAATACCACCAATTTGAATGGCGATAGAGGAAAAATTGGCAAAGCCGCATAACGCAAAAGTAGCCATTGTGATTGTTTTCGGGCTCAGCATATTTTGTTCCACCATTTCGGCCATTTGCAGGTATGCTACAAACTCATTCAGTACAACTTTAGTGCCCAGCAGTGAGCCCATGTTTACAGCATCAGCCCAGGGCACCCCAACAATAAATGCAATCGGGGCAATCACCCAGCCGAGCAGTGATTCAATCGTAAGTTCAAAATCAGGAAAAAGGGCATTCAACCCTGTAATTTCACCAATTTCATACAGGAAATAATTTCCCATGGCGAGTAGTGCGATAAATGCCAATAGCATTGCACCAACGTTAAGTGCCAGTTTTAATCCCACACCTGCACCGGTTGCAGCCGCATCGATCCCGTTAGCATCTGTTTTTTCCACACTCATCTTTACATTGCCTTTAGTAACGGGCTCCTGGGTTTCAGGAAACAGAATTTTTGCGATTACCAGTGCTGCGGGAGCTGCCATTAGGCTGGCACCGAGAAGCTGTTCAGCGAACATCAGCCTTCCAACATCGAGGGGAACACCCTGTGCAATAGAGTAGGAATTACCAAGCATCTGAACATAAGCAGCCATTACTCCGCCCGCGATGGTAGCCATTCCCCCAGTCATGATGGTCAATAACTCTGATTTTGTCATTCTGTCGATGTATGGCTTAATCACAAGCGGTGACTCCGTCTGGCCAACAAAAATATTGGCAACAACAGAAAGAGACTCTGCACCGGAGGTACCCATCAGTTTTTGCATTCCCCGCGACATAAGATCTACTACCTTTTGCAGGATACCATAGTGATAAAAGATGGCTGTAAGTGATGCAAAAAAGACAATAGTAGGCAATACCTGGAATGCAAAGAAATGGCCTATGCTTCCTTCCATACCCGGGCTTCTGGCAAGATCGCCAAAGATAAACTCTGCACCGGCAGTTGTGAAATCGAGAACTACTACAAAAAAGCTTGAAACCCAACTGAAAAAAGCCTTTGGCCAGCCGAGTGGTGACCAGAACTCAGCCATCACAGCTCCTTTTAATATGAAAATGGCCAGGATGAATTGAATGCCAAGGCCTGTTCCCACAAGCTTCCAGTTAACAGCTTTTCGGTTATTACTGAAAGCAAGTGCAACGCAGATGATAGCTGCCATACCGACAGCGCCTCTGATAATTTCCATTTATTGATTTTCCTGTTTTTCGGTATTACGGTTAGCCAGATTAATTGGAGGAAGGGGTTTGCCCCGTTTTTTATCCAGTGGCGGGCGAAAACATTGTCGGGAACGTGGCTCATAAGCATCTTTTTCACCGACAAGAACCTGTTCGGAATTATCTACAACTCGTTGGGAAAAATGTGCCAGCATTCCGCTTTCGGCACAAATAGCATGAAGTTTGGTTACATATTCTGCGATTGCAAGAAGCTGGGGCATGGGTTCAAAGGGCTGGCCGAGGTAGTCCATATCCAAACCGGCAATGATCACGCGTTTTCCATCATTGGCGAGTGTATTGGCAACTTCCACAATCCTGTCATCGAAAAATTGTGCTTCATCAATACAAACAACTTTTGCAGATGAGGTTAGAAGGATAATCTGATCGGCTGTGTTTACATTAATGCCAGGCAGGGAGGTTTCATCATGAGAAACTACGGCAGATTCACTGTACCGGTTATCCATAGCTGGTTTTACGATAACAACCTGCTGCCCGGCAATATGTGCCCTCCGTGCCCGCCGAATCAGCTCTTCTGTTTTTCCACTGAACATTCCCCCGCAAATAACTTCAATCCATCCGCTATGATTCGGAAAAAAAGACGGTTCGTTAATCATGAATAGTTAATGGCATTTCATATAATTTCTCAGAAGTAGAATATATCCCGCACACGGGAAAACAAAAAGAGTAATAAATGTAATTTTCTCTTTTCTTTAAGAAAGTGTGAATCTTTATTCATCAGATGTTGGAATTTGATGGAAAGTGCTATAAAAATGCAAAAACAATCCAAAACACCCTGAGAATGGAAATAAGGCTTCTGATTCTGTTAATCATCAGTATCACAGGTTCGATACTGATTGAATATTTCGGGTGGAAGATGATAGGACATATTGACGGTGAAAATTCATTTCCCGGTTTTCTATCTTTGTCGGTCATTAAAAGTATTTTTATGAATACTCTTGGATCCTGGATCTTTGGATTAATCCTGCTGGCGGTTACGGCACTTTTTCCGGCTTTTCGTAGAAATATCAGAACCAGTGTACATAAGCCTTTATTTGTGGGAATTACTTTGTTTTATCTGTACATGGCAGTACTGATAACTATCGGATTTTCTTCAATTGGTGTTTAAAATGGCCAGAATGTTGTCGAAATTAGTGAGAAATCAGGTTAACAGGCATTTCACTACGTGGGAATCGCTACGCTTGGAGCGTTTCGCGTTCAACAAATGAGCAGTACCTGTTCAAAAGATGAGGGTGGGTTCAGGCAGATTCGAACTGCCGACCTCCACGATGTCAACGTGGCGCTCTAACCAACTGAGCTATGAACCCGGCTATCCAAGAAATATAGCAATGCTTCCGGATGAATCGCAACTTTCATGTAACTTCGTTCTTTCGGCTAACTGTAAAGCTTCGTACCTTACGATCTTAGTTAATTATTGACATATTTTTTGTTTTTCATGCAAAACCGCAGAGCTGCCCGCGAAGCTGCACTAAAATCCATATATGCCGTTGAAATAGGAGATAATTCTACAAAGGAGGCTGCCACAAATATCATAAAGTATTTGCTCAAAGATGATTTGGATGGAATCAGGTTTGCAGAAAAGTTGCTTATTATAACAACTGATGAAAAAAAAGAACTCGACAGCATCATCGAAGAACATATTGATAATTGGAAAGTAGACAGGCTTGCAGTTATTGATAAGCTGTTACTTCGTATGGCTATTACCGAACTGATTCACTTTGATGACATACCTGCAAAGGTAACCATAAATGAGGCTATAGAGCTTGCAAAGGATTACTCTACAAGAAAAAGCGGTAATTTTGTAAACGGCATTCTTGATGCCGTATTAACGAGTCTGAAAAAAGAAAACCGAATTAGGAAAAAAGGAAGAGGGCTCATTGAGGCTTCTAACCGTTAATGGATAAAAAAATCATTGCAATAGGGGATATCCACGGCTGTGTTCGAACTTTGAAGACGTTATGGTCAAAACTAAAGCCGTACAAAGATGCCACACATGTATTTATTGGTGATTATATCGACAGAGGCCTCTATTCCAAGGAAGTTGTAGATTTTCTGCTCGATGTGCGATATGACAGGGATTGCATTTTTTTGCGTGGCAACCATGAACAGATGCTTCTGGATGCTTTTGAAAACAAAAATATCGATAACTGGATTTATAATGGTGGTGGCAATACATTAAAATCGTACAATAATATCCGGCACCCAGAAGACATACCCGAAGAACACCTTGATTTTTATTTTGATACAACTTTATACTTTGAAACAAAAGATTATTTTTTTGTTCATGCGGGTGTGCCTCCGCATCAAACGATTAAGCAAAGTATTGAGGACCCCGCAGCAAAACAGTTTTTTCTTTGGGGCCGGGATCATCTGAATGCACTGGATGTACCCTGGGAGAAAACCGTTGTATTTGGCCACACACCACGTCCATACCCAATCAGAAAAAATAAAATGATCGGTATCGATACAGGTTGTGTTTATGATGAACTTGGATATGGCAAACTTACTGCCGTTTTACTTCCCGACCAGGAATTCATCGAACAGATTTCACTGGATTAGAACCCTGTTAAAACAAATCAAGTCTTATCTTATTCAATAATTTTCAGCAGTTATAATGAATTTAAAATGTGGTATTGTTGGCCTGCCTAATGTTGGCAAGTCGACCCTTTTTAACGCTCTCAGTAATTCCAGAGCCGAATCAGCGAATTTTCCATTTTGTACAATCGATCCGAATATCGGGCTTGTTATGGTTCCTGACCCGCGTCTCGACCTTCTTTCAAAACTGGTGCAACCCAAAATCACTACTCCGGCAACCATAGAATTTGTGGATATTGCAGGCCTGGTAAAAGGTGCATCTGAAGGAAAAGGTAAAGGAAATGCCTTTTTATCGCATATCAGAGAAGTAGATCTGATTGTTCATGTTGTACGCTGTTTTGATGATGATGATATAATTCATGTTGAGGGTTCTGTGAACCCGGATCGTGATATCCGTATCATTGAAGACGAGCTGATACTGAAAGATCTGGAGTCTGTGGAAAAAAGAGTCGACAAGCTCAGGAAAGACGCAAAAAGCGGTGACAAAAAAATAGCTGCAAACCTTGCCGCTGCCGAAAAACTGGCCGCCCATCTTGAATCGGGAAATACAGTTCGTACATTCAAAGCTGAACCTGAAGAACAAGCCGTGTATAAAGACTTGTTTCTTCTTTCTGAAAAACCTGTTTTATATGCCTGTAATGTTGCAGAGAATGAATTGTTAACAGGAAACTCCTATGTAGATACTGTTCAGAAGATTGCAACTGAATTTGATGACGGACTTGTTACCTTCTGTGCGAAAATTGAAGCAGAAATTGCTGAACTTGAACCGGATGAAAAGGAGCTTTTCCTTGAAGAGCTTGGTATAAAACATTCCGGCCTCGACAGGCTTATCCGCGCTGCGTATAAAAAACTCGGGCTCATAACCTACTTTACCGTCGGACCAAAAGAAGTGCGTGCATGGACGATCTTAAATGGAATGAAAGCCCCGCAGGCAGCAGGTACCATTCACACCGATTTTGAGAGGGGTTTTATACGCGCGGAAACAATTTCATTTGATGATTTTGCCCACTACGAATCAGAAAAAGCCGCCAAAGAAGCCGGCAAAATGAGACAGGAAGGGAAAGAGTACGTCGTAAACGATGGTGATGTGATGCTTTTTCGATTTAATGTGTGAATACGATTAATCATACATAAAAGACACTCAAATAAGCCCCAAAAACTCCCCCTTTTTTAAAGGGGGCCGGGGGGATTTCAGGGATTATTGGAAAAAGGCTCATTTTTTTATGCTTGCTACATGGTAATCCCATCTGTTTATTCAACTGGAATTCTCACTCCAAATCGAACTCCAGCCTTATTAATTCAGCCCGGTCTCTTAGCCGTATCACGGTTGTATCTGATGGTACATTTTCCGGTTCAATTCTGTCGTGTACTACCCAGGCTTCGGGGTACCGGTTTTTTACAATTCTGGAAAATTCAATAGCTGCATCACGGTCGCGGAAATCCCCGGTCCGAACTCTGTAGTTGGGTTGGCGGAAGTAGACATAAGCTTCGGCTTCATAACCCTCAATTCTCTCATTTGCCCAGGCACGAAAATCATCGCGCACAGAATCTGCCTCTGCAACATCTCTTGTCAAAAGGATTTGTACCCTGAAACCGGCATAAGGATCGATTTCCCGTTGTTCCCTTTCTGATTCACGTAAAAATAATTCCGGTATGTCAGGTTCAAGAGTAGCGAACCGATCTGAAAGATGACTTCGATGATAAGCTAATAAAAGATCGAATTCATCCATTTCCTCAGCTTCTTCTCTGATGGTTATCTCGGCAATTTCTTCATCAATGTCGAAAATTGGGCGTTCAACCTCTTCAGTAACGGTTTCTGTAGTGGCACAGCCTGTTGCAATCACTATGATGAGCAATGATGTTAGGAATTTTTTCATTATACCTGTGTTTGTTTATGAACTAACCGGATGCCAGGTTGTTTTGATTTCAAGAAACGGATGAATGAGATACGGTGATTCATGGCTTTCATCAACCCAGTTATCACTGAAATAATGATGTACTCTTTTAATGCTTATAGATGAATTTTCGTCTGTAAGTTTCCTGATATTTTGTTCATTCACTGCATTCAGCACACCGTTTACATCCATATGGCTTGTGAGCGGGCCAACCAGTTCATCACGAAATCCAGATAATATGTTGACAACACCACCCGGAACATCGGATGCATGCAAAACTTCGGAAAAGCTGATTGCCGTAAGCGGATTTTTCTCCGAAGCAAGGATCACACAGGTGTTCCCGCCTGTAATTACCGGGGCCATTAACGAAATAAAGGATAGAAGAGGAGATTCATCTGGAGCAATTATACCAACTATTCCGCATGGTTCTGGGACGCTGAAATTAAAATGCGGGCTTGCAACAGGATTCACCGTACCAAAAACCTGGCTCAGCTTGTCGGTCCATCCGGAATAATAGATCAGCCGGTCAATCGAAGCATGAACCTCCTGAACTGCATGTTTAGTTTTTTCACCCGCCTTTTCCAGTTCTGAAATAAACTGGTTTTTACGGCCTTCCAGTATTTCGGCGATACGATAGATGATTTGTCCGCGGTTATACGCAGATCGGGACTGCCAGCTATCAAATGCAGTTCTTGAAGCCACAACAGCTTCCCGAACATCTTTTCTTGTACACCGGCATACATTGGCAATATGATCGCCTTTTAGACCTTTTAACTCATAGGTTCGTTCCGATTCACTTCTCGGAAATTTGCCTCCGATGTAGGTTTTATAGGTTTTTAATACCTCAATTCTGTCTGACATAGTTCAACTTTAGAAAATGATTTTATCTTCAT
>PWLN01000303.1 GCA_003559375.1 Balneolaceae bacterium
ATTTTTCAAAGGTGGTGTCCGGTATTTTTTTGATGTAGCGAATGCTGTCTAAAATCTGGAGAAGAGGGATATTTTCTTTGGTAATGGTATTTTTTTGGCGGACAAACCGGATGGTATATTTGCCCCGCTTTAACCTGGGCCGCACCACATTTTTGCCAATCTGGATAGTATTGCTGACCTGTGTGGTTAACCCCAGCTCATTGTAGATGCTGTACCCGGTCAGGTAGCCGGTAACTTTGCCGTCCTCCTCCATCAGGTCCTTCACTACCTGGTACTGATTGGGCTTCAATTCTCCGAAGGCGGTTTTTTCCGGTTTGTAATATTTGCCCTTGCTCAGCTTGGCAATTTTGCCCGAATCGGCCATACGGTTCAGGGCTTTTATGATCGCTTCTTTCTTTTTCACCTCCTCATAAAAATCCTCATAGGTGAACACATATCCCTTTGGAAACCGATCAATCGTAAGTGCAATCTGTTCAGTGGTTTTCATCATTTTTGAAAGTCGGTCAAAATAACCAAAATGTCCAGTTTTTTAGTTAATAAACTGGACAAATCGTATTTATTTTTCTGTCTTACAAGCCATTTTACTACAGTAACAAGTTAACCATGAGTGATTCACTGGCAACGAGGATTCATGATAGCAATTAATGGCTCTCTTTTATCTCTCGGTAAGTATTGTTTGAATTCTATGCGTTTCGTAATTATTCTATTTGAATACTGTGTTTAAATCATTGGCTTTCAATCAATAAACCACCTCGTTCAACTCTTCCCGTACATTTCTCCAAGCGGGGTAGAATGTGTCCAGCAACTCGTAAAACCGTGTGTTATGATGGCGTTCTTTTAAGTGAAGCATTTCGTGCAGTACGACATAATCCAGGCAGTGTATTGGCTTTTTGGCCAGTTCGAGGTTAAGCCAGATTCGCCGTTCTTCGATATTGCAGGAACCCCATTTTGTTTTCATCAGCTTCACTCCCCAATCTTCGATGGAGACATTCAGTTTTTCCTCCCACTTTGCAATAAGGCCCGGTATCTGTTCTTTTAGCAGATCTCTGTACCATTCTTTTACCACCTCTTCACGCTTAGCCAAACTGCTATCTGGACGAACATACAGATCCATCCAGGTTTTGTTTCTCAGCACCACTTTTGGGGCAGCATCTACTTCAACAATATTCATCAGGTAACGATGCCCCTGCACCCAATGGCTTTCTCCCTGAATATACTCCAGTTCGGGTTCACGTATTTGGGTGTTCATATTCCGGATGTGCCTTTTGATCCATCCCAATTTTGATATCACAAACAGCCGCAGCGATTCCGTTTTTATCGATAATGGAGATGAGAGACGTACCCTGCCTGTGGGCGGATAAACCGCCAGATGAATATTCCGGATATCCTTTCTGATCACATCCACGCGAATGCCAGATACATCAAAATGAAATTGCTCAGTACTCATTCTGATTCTTTAATACTTGCATGACCAGGTCGATATCCATATGCTCAGGGATGTGCTTACGGATTGCATTCATTACCTGGCGCTCTTTAATCTTGTTCCCCCGCCAGCCATCTTTTGCCGTGTATCTTACTGTTTCATCAATGGTCAGAACGAGCTCATCATCTGAGTCGAGGTTGTCATACAGTGCTTTTTGGCCTTCAGTTTTCACTTTCTCGGGATATTTTTCCTGACCTTCGGTTCGTTTTACTTTTTTGGCCAGTTCCACAAGTTCGAGCAGGTATTTTTCGTAATCAGCCGCTTCCTGTTTTCGCTTCCTGATCAGCTCCAATAGCAGTTCCGACATCTTCTCATAATATTTTGGATTGCCCGCCCTTTCCTCGATAATCACTTTCCGGATATTGTTCTCAATGGTCTCGGCCATGGCTTCTTTATCTTTACGGATATTATCCGGAAGCACATCATCCAAACCTGATATTCCATTTTGTACAATTAAATCCACCAGGGTAAAATCATCAAGGCCAGATATTTTTCGGCTATGTTCAGCGTCTATATACATATCTATGAGATTTCGCATACCTGGTTCGTATGCTTTCAGGTCGATATAATCCCCGCTGGCCTGTTTGATTTCTTCCTTTAAATCGGAGTAAAAGGTTACCTGCCTTCTGATTTCTTCTGACTGTTCAGGTGTGTATCCTGCTTTGTGCATTTCGTTGGCAATATCGGCGTATGCACGAACCAGTGAGGAAACCATTTTGTAGAGATTTAACCTCTTTTCTTCATCTATTTTCAGCTCCTCTTCGGTCTTGCCATCAAAATCACAACCAAAAAACTTCCGGAATTCTTTCTGCGTTTTGGGATGAATCGGCTCACAGAGTGCCTCTACCTGATCAAGTGCATCATTCAACCTTTCTTTGGCCTGTTCGAAACGGTCTTTTAACAGCCCGCCTACATCCTCCTCGTCATACCCTTCAAATGCCCCACTGGTATAGGTAGTGATTGATTCTTCCAGGCTTCTGAACAGATCTTTATAGTCGATAATGTACCCGTACTCTTTACTTTCATCATCCAGGCGGTTAACCCGGCAGATAGCCTGGAAAAGCCCGTGATCCTGCATCGACTTGTCAATATAGAGATACGTTGCCGGCGGTGCATCGAAACCGGTGAGCAGCTTATCCACCACAATCAATAGTTTCATCCGCGCCGGTTCGTTGATGAACTTCCGTTTGGCTTCATCTTCGAATTCTTCTGTGTTTTTTCCGCCCAGCATTCCGGTGTAGATCCGGTATTTTAGCTGCTCTTCCGTTTCACCTTCTCCGGTTTCCTCGCCCTTGATATCATTGATGTTCGGTACAAATGATGTAACCACAGCACAATGGCCTTTTAGATCGGTATTCTGAAAAAGCTGATAATATTTACATGCTTCCAGCACAGAGGAGGCCACCAGCATGGCATTACCCTCTCCGGATTTGAGGCGAGGCTTTACCCGAAAATCCTTAAACACATCCTGAACCACTTTTTCAAGCCGCGAGCTTGAGCTGAGTACTTTTTTCAGGGTTCCCCATCGCTTCTTCAATTCAATTTTGGCCAGGTCATTCAATCCCCTTGTTTCGGCATCAAACCATTCATCGATACTGTCCTGATCGGTTATTCGCTGATCTATATCCCGGGCCTCATATCTCAGGTCAAGAACAACCTTATCCTCAACGGCTTCATCGAACTTATAGGTGTGGATATAAGGGCCGAATACCTCCAGGCTTGTTTTTTTATCTCTTTTCAGCAGTGGTGTGCCGGTGTAACCAATAAACATTGCATCAGGCAAAATCGCCTTCATTGCCTTATGAAGTTTACCGGATTGCGTTCTGTGGCATTCATCCACAAATACATAGATATCACCTTTTGCCTTAAAATTTTTGGGCAAGTGTTTCCGGATATCTTCCAGGTAGATTTCCATATCGTCTTCATCTCGTGTGCCAAACTTGTGGACAAGGGATGAAATCAGCGGGATTTCGTGTTTGTTCAGCTTATCGATCAGATCGGCGCCGCTTGTGGCCCGTTCCATGGGTTCTTCGGCATCGTTGAACACACGGGTGATCTGCTTGTCCAGTTCTGTACGGTCGGTAATCACTACCACCCTCGAGTCGGTCACATTTTCCCTGATCCATTGAGCCAGCCATACCATCGTCAGGCTTTTGCCGCTTCCCTGGGTGTGCCAAATGATTCCGTCCTGACGTTTTTTAACGTGTTGCCGGGCAGCTTTCACTCCAAAATATTGATGGGGGCGGCAGACGATTTTATTTCCAACATCAAACAGAACAAAATCATGCACCAGTTCCAGTAAACGGCTCTTCTCACAAAGCTGTACAATGTGTTTATCCAGTACATAATCAAATTCCTCATCGGTGGGCTCTTTCCAGGTCAGATAGTACTTTTCGGGTGTTTTAGTGGTGCCATAACGAAGGCCGGCCGTATCATTTCCGGCCATTACCAGTTGTATGGTGTTGAAAAAAGATTTGATGAAATGGTCGGACTGATTGTCAAGATTCTGCCGGATTCCCTCTTCTGCCGACACTTTGGATCGTTTC
>PWLN01000115.1 GCA_003559375.1 Balneolaceae bacterium
AAAAAACCGTTTGGCATAACACTGGTAAAAAATGTGCCGGGATCCACCTCCAGTGCCCTGAATATTGAGAGTAAAACGGGCAGTGACGGAATGGTTCTTCCGTTCTCAATCCTCGACATTAACCCGTTACTCACCTCGGCCCTTCTTGCTATCTCACTTGCATAAAGGTTTTTTTCTTTTCGTATTTCACGGATTTTTTTTCCGATCCCGCTTATGTATGATTGCATAGTGAATTACTTAAAATGAAATAGTTTATCATACTAATATTATACCATTCTTTTTTAATGGTTATACCAGAAATTTGGCAGGACAATTAAAAAAATCGCCGTGTCATTTATTTTGCCTTCACACAGTTTCCCCAGTCTCCTTGACTCTCAATCTTCTGCCCTTTGCTCTCAGAATACAGAGAAATGCTGATCAGCCTCCATTGCAAGCACGCTTTCTGTCATAAGCTCAATAAGTGACTTAACATCTTTTATTGAGGCTGTTTCTACCGGTGAATGCATATATCGAAGGGGAAGTGAAATCAATGCACTGGGTATGCCGGTACGCTGATAAAAAATACTGTCTGTATCCGTACCGGTTCTCACACTTGTGGCTTCATGCTGGATCTCAATTTCATGTTTTTCTGCAGTTTGCTCTATGAGCTGTACAACCGCCACATGGTTTGCAGCACCGTGCTGAACAGTGGGACCTTTTCCAAGTTTCACCGTTCCATGTTCTTTATTATTGATACCCGGGGTATCTGTTGCATGGGTTACATCTGTAACAATTGCAACATCGGGCATATGCCTGTAACTCATCATTCTTGCACCGAATCCACCGATTTCTTCCTGAACTGAATTTAATGCCAATACGTTAACCCGCAGTTCATTTTTCCTTTTCTTCAGGTTTTTTAAAACCTGGGCAATGATAAAACTGCCAATTCGGTTATCCAAAGCCCGGCCTATAATCAACTCGTCATTCAGATAATCGATCTCATCGGCAAAAATTATGGGGTCGCCAACCTGTACCATTTCAAGTGCCTCTTCTTTTGATTCAGCCCCGATATCCACAAAAATATCTTTCCACGCCGGCTGTTTACCACCACCGTTTTTTGTTTCCTGTAAATGAATAGCAGTGTTTCCCACAACCCCAGTAACCCTTCCTCTTTTGTTCAAAATAAAAACTTTCTTTGCCCGGGCAATCGTGGAATCACTGCCGCCAAGCCTGTTCAAGGTAATAAAACCACTATCTGAAATATGCTGAACCACCATACCAATTTCATCGGCATGTGCTTCTATCATAACGGTGGGCAATACGCTGTTTACATCTATCCTGGCAAGTGCAGAACCATAGGCATCTGATTCCATACGATCAGCATAAGGCGTTACATATTCTTTCCAGATTTTTTGTCCCTGTGCCTCATAACCGGTAGGGCTTGGTGTAATAATCAGTTTTTCTAAAAATTCTTGTGCTTCTTTTTCGAACATGGTCAGTGTTTTAATGAGTTTTTTTTTGAATATAAGAATCTAAATGGTTAGCGAAAGGCCGAATAAGCAGTTGAGCCTTTTTCTTATTACCTTAAATAAAAAGTGGTTCTATGTTATTTTATATAGGCAAGTTATTTAGTCTTTAAGTGGTTAAACACGTATGCAGAATTCTTGAATTATCCACCATCCCATATCCAGCATCTCGTATCCTGAATCAAACAACTCGATATCGAACAAAAATGTTTTTTTACCTGAAATGATAAAACCGGAATATCATCCATCACTATTTTTTCACTGGACAGAAATAAACGTGCGCTTCCGCGATATTGATGCATTAAACCATGTGAATAACGCCGTATTCAATACCTATTTTGAGGAAGCCAGAATACGCTTTATTTATGATATACCGGAGTTCAGAAAATCTATGGATAACGGTCATTCATTTATACTTGTTCGTATAGAATTGGATTATATTAGGCCGATACTTCTTCATGAAACACTGCTTGTTGGCAGTTCTGTTGAAGAATATGGCAATACCAGTGTAAAGGGCTATCAGGCCATCTATTCCCGGCAAACGAAAGAACTCAAAGCAGCAGCCAGAACTACGGGAGTATGGTATAACCTCGCAGAGGAGCGTCCTGCAAAGCTGCCGGATTTAGTGAATCGGGAACAGTATCTTTACACCGGAGACGTAAATGGATAAGAGCAGGCAATATAAAATATTCAGTGACCCGGTACATGGTTTTATTACCATACCCAAAGGAATCATACTGAAGCTGATTGACCACCCATATATACAGCGGCTCAGAAGAATCCGTCAGCTTGGCCTGGGCTACCTGGTTTTTCCGGCTGCTGAACATTCACGATTTTCACATGCGATCGGGGCTCTTGAACTGGGACAAAGGGTGCTTAAAAACCTGCGTGAAAAAGATACAACCATCAGTGATGCAGAAGTAACCGGTACCCTGATTGCTATTCTGCTTCATGACAGCGGACATGGCCCGTTATCTCATACCTTAGAGCATACTCTTATTGAAGGCGTAAACCACGAGATACTCAGCCTGAAAATAATGGAACAACTGAACAGGGAATACGATGGTGAGTTGTCAACTGCTATTGAAATTTTCCAGGATCGGTATCCCAAAAAGTTTCTTCACCAGCTCATATCCTCTCAGCTCGATATGGACCGGCTCGACTACCTGAAACGCGACAGTTTTTTTACCGGTGTTTCGGAGGGTTCTGTAGGTATTAACCGTATTCTGAAAACCATGAGAGTATTGAACGGCAACATTGTGATCGAAAAAAAAGGAATCTATGCCGTTGAAAACTATATTCTCTCCCGAAGGTTAATGTATATGCAGGTTTATCTGCATAAAACAGTATTAAGTGCAGATACATTGATCCGCAAAATCTTCAGCCGTGTAAAGTTTTTACTGGATTCCGGATTTCCCGTAATAACCGGATCAGATTCCATGGAATATTTCCTGTTAAATAAACCAACCTCTAAAAAGCAGATAACAGAAAATATGATAGAACACTACATGGCCCTGGATGATCATGATGTCTTTATTTGTTTGAAAAACTGGTGTAAAAGTGATGACAAAGTTCTGGCAGATCTGGCAAACAGATTTCTGAACAGAAACCTGTTCAGGACTACCTTTTCTGACAGAAAACTACGCCAAGCAAAACTCGATGAAGTACATTCCCGAACGAAAGAATGTTTAAAAAAAACCGGATTACCTCACGATGATCATAGCGCTCAATTTTACTACGATGTGGATGAAAGCTTCAGTGAAGCTTACAAATATGAAAATGAGAGCATCTGGATACTTGATGAAAGAAATAAAGCAATCGAGTTCTCAAAAGCGGCTGATACCAGGCACATCATCGCACTAACCAAGCCAGTGGTAAAACCCTATCTTGTACATCTGAAGGAAATCGAATTGTAGTCTATTTTCTTTGTATAATAAAAATCTTGGCCTTCGATTAAGTCATGATTTTTCTATATTTCAAGAATTCACGGTCAATTCACTCAAATAGATAACTGACGAAATGACTTCAGATGATTGCCGATTGAATGATATTCAAAAACTCAGAATTACTTGGAACAAAGTCCGGAGTCAGGCTACATAAATCAATAATCTGCTATGAATATTTTGGTTACCGGAGGCGCAGGTTTTATCGGTTCTGCACTTGTTCGATATCTTATACAGCATACCGATCACATTGTAGTAAATGTCGACAAATTAACCTATGCCGGCCACCTTGAATCTCTTGAAACGGTATCATCCTCGACTCGCTACCATTTTGAAAAAACAGACATCTGTGATGCCCCGGAAATCAGGAGAATTCTGTCATCTTACCGCCCTGATGCGGTGATGCACCTGGCAGCGGAATCTCATGTAGACCGGTCTATTGACGGCTCAGCGGAATTTATCCGGACAAATATCAATGGCACTCATACACTGCTTGAGGAAGTACGAAACTATCTACATCAGGACGGCAAGGATAAACAATCAGCGTTCCGGTTTCTGCACGTAT
>PWLN01000376.1 GCA_003559375.1 Balneolaceae bacterium
AGAATGATACAGGATGGATTACCATCAGCGAAATCACATGGAATGATAGAAAAGGTATCATTGCCCTGACCCATGAAAACGGCGTTAATGTGATATTTGGAAAAGATAATTTTCATGAAAAAATTCTGAATTGGGAAGCTTTTTATACCCAGGTAGTAATCAGGAAAGGAATTCAGCACTTTTCCAACATCGATCTCAGATATAAAGATCAAATTGTTATCAAACACTCGTAATGAATAATTATTTAGCAATCAAACAATAGGCAGAAAAAGTCATGGAATACGGAAACGAAAGAATTGTAGTTGGGCTGGACATTGGCACTACCAAAGTATGTGCGGTAGTTGCTTCCATAAATGAACAAAACCGGATTCACATTTTGGGGGTTGGAAAAGCGCCCAGTGAGGGTTTAAACCGTGGTGTGGTGGTAAATATCGATAAAACCGTTCATGCAATCAGAACGGCCATACAGCAGGCTGAACTGGCTTCAGGAATACAGGTAAATTCTGTAAATGTTGGTATTGCAGGTGATCATATTCGGAGTATCCGCAGCAAGGGTGTAATCACTATAAACAACAAGGAAAAAGAAATTACTGTGCAGGATGTGGAGCGAATACTCAAAGACTGCCAGCAGATTATGCTCCCGCCCGATCAGCAGATCCTTCATATTATCCCCCAGGAGTTTGTTGTGGATGGACAAGACGGGATCAGTGATCCTGTTGGTATGAGCGGTATGAGAATGGAGGCAGAAGTACACATCATAACTGGGCTCGTATCTGCAGCAAAAAACCTGTACCGGTGTGTTGAAAGAGCCGGTTACCAGGTAGCTGATATTATTCTTGAGCCGCTGGCTTCATCTTACGCTGTACTTGATGATGAAGAAAAAGAAGCGGGAGTAGTGTTGGTGGATATCGGAGGAGGCACCACAGACCTCGCTGTATTCCAGGAGAATACGATCCGGCATATAGCTGTTATAGCCATCGCAGGGAAGAAGGTATCAGATGATATTAAACTTGGCCTGAGTGTTCTCGACGAACAGGCACAGAAACTGAAGCATAATCATGGTGAATGTTTTGTAGATCTTATTGAAGATGACGAAGTAATTACCATTCCGGGTATTGCGGGAAGGCCACCAAAGGAAATCACTAAAAGTATCCTGGCAAAAATCATCCAGGCAAGAATGGAGGAGATACTGGAAATCATAGCCATTGAAGTGAAACGTAGTGGTTATGCTGACGCTCTTAGTGCCGGTATAGTCATAACAGGCGGAGGATCTTTAATCAAGAACATCTGCCCTCTTGCCAATGAAGTGCTTGGTATGGATGCAAAAATCGGCCGACCGCTAGGCCTGGCAGGCGGACTGATCGAAGAGGTTAACAGTCCTATTTATGCAACAAGTGTAGGCCTTGTGCTGCACGCCCTTAAAGCAGACGGCACCGACAATCAGCAACTGCCTACCACATCAACCAAATCGAGCGGAGTTGGTGAAGTAATCGGCAATATCACTGAACGCATGAAAAGCTGGTTCAAAGAACTTTAATTAGCAATAAAAAAAGAAGCAATCTACAGACAAAACAGCAATCAAAAACGGAGTTAATTATGGAATACATATCATCGCGCTTTAGCTTTGACGAAAAAGGTCAGGATAATGCGAAGATCAAAGTAATTGGTGTTGGCGGCGGAGGAGGAAACGCCATCAATAACATGATTCGCAAAGGTCTTACAAGTGTTGAATATATTGCACTTAATACAGACGCACAGGCACTGAGAAACAATGATGCAAACATTACCATACAGGTAGGTGCAAATCTTACAGCGGGGCTGGGTGCAGGTGCACGACCCGAAATTGGCCGGGAAGCCGTTGAAGAAAACCGCCACGAAATAGATGAAGCTGTTGATTCGGCCGATATGATATTCATCACAGCAGGCATGGGCGGCGGTACCGGTACCGGTGGTGCGCCGGTGATAGCCGGAATTGCAAAACGAAAGGGTATCCTTACAGTGGGTATTGTAACCACTCCCTTTAACTGTGAGGGTAAAGTGAGAATGAAATATGCCCTCGATGGCATTGCCGAACTCAAAAAAAATTGTGATACCGTAATTGTAATTCCAAATGAACGCCTGCTCGATATCGCGGATGACAATACATCGCTCATGGAAGCTTTTGAAGTTGCAAATGAGGTGCTCTATAACGCAACACGCGGAATTTCAGACCTCATTTTAATGCCCGGCCTCATCAATCTCGATTTTGCGGATGTAAGAACAACCATGATTGATGGTGGCGCAGCAATCATGGGTTCTGCAACGGCAACAGGCCCCGACAGAGCTGAAATTGCAGCAAGAGAAGCAATTAATTCACCGTTATTGGATGGTGTAAGTATTCGTGGAGCCCGAAACGTTCTGGTAAATATTTCTGCTGGATCCAACCTTGGTATGCGGGAAACCACAACAGCAACAAGCATCATTCAGCAGGAGGCCGGTGAAGATGCTGAAATCATACTCGGCACAGTACTCGACGAGTCGTATGATGATGAATTGAGGGTAACCGTAATCGCTACAGGATTCGAGCTCGCAAATGAAAGATCCCAGTCTAGAATTGCAGCGAACAAAAATTCCGAACCCAAAAAAAGGGAACAAGAACGATCGTTTTCACTTCCTAAAGCCCGGGATATTGCAAACAGGAAAACTATACCACAAGACGGAACTTTCTACAAAGGCGAGAAAAACCTGAAAAACCTTGATTCACCGGCTATACACCGAAGAAGCCTGAAATATATACGCAGCTCCGACGACTACGAAGAGGCGGATGATGAGTATATGGAATCAGCTCAGGTGCAACGGCGTGAGGGAACAGAAAATGCACCCATAACCGACAGGTCTGAACGCATCGACAAACGGAATACAGAACAACCTGCATTCCTGAGAAAAATCATGGATTAGAGGGTGCTGAATCAAAATTGATTGCTCTTTTTTTGACCAATTGGGCATTCCTATGCCCAGTTTAGATTGCTAAATCTAAAAGGAGTCTCTCTGGCCGGAGGCTCCTTTTCTTTTAATGGGTACATTGATCACAAATCATATTACGCGACATAGAAAATCTTATTGCACATTCTCACTACAAACCGCTATTATTCAACACCATTGATTAATATCCATTCAATGATTTTCTTTAGAACCTGTTTTCCGGCAATTCTGCTTGTGTTGACTTTTTTTTTGAGCTTTGAAGCCAAGGCTCAATCTATGATTGAACATATACCATTCGGGCCACTTTTAGATCGTTATGAATCGATTCAACAGAATTCGGTTTCTTCACTTGAAGCAAACTTTGACGCGATCTGGATGGCACCGGGCTTGAACGCATATTTTGAAAACACAGGAGAAATTTATGTACCGCAACGCGCTGATAGCATTTTTTCAGGACGGGGTCGTGCTTTCTCGCTTGCAGTTCAGAATACGAGAGTTTTGGCAGGATTAGGGTATACGTCAACTACGGGGGGTGAAAATGTAAATGCAGCAATGGGTTACTACAAGAGCTTTGATAATGGAAATACCTGGGATTTTTACCCATTCCCTTTAGACGAACGTCCTCCAGCCGAGGCTAATTGTGACGGCAACTCCTTTGGGCCACCGTGTGATGCTGAATTTATCTATGGTGGTAACAGGTATCTCCGTACAAAAATTACAGTACCGGAACAGTCGCCTCCTTTTGAGGTAGATTTTTTTGAAGATACTATCTTATCAGTAAACTGGGCTTCCGGCCTGCTCAGAAGTAACGATTACGGTTTGAGTTGGGAACGTATCATCCTCCCTCCTTCTTCAGAAAATAAATTGACACCAGATAGTTTGTATCAGTGGGCATCCCGTACATCAAGCGGTGAAATCATAAACAGGTATGATCCACGATTTGACAACAACCTGCTTGGTTTTGGTCTCCTGATTGATAATAATAAGCGGGTTTGGGTAGGTACCGCTGCAGGAATAAATATTTCTGATAACGTATTAACTGCTCCTGCCGATCTAATTGAATGGCGCAGAGTATCTTTCGAACCGGAAAATGATTCCGGCCTGTTATCCAACTGGATAATAAAAATCCGGCAGCAACCTGATACGGACAGAATTTGGTTGACCAATTGGCGAGCCGATCCGCAAAACAGAGATGAATTCGGTCTCGTTTATACAGATGATGGCGCAAAAACCTTTCAAAGGTTTCTTCAAGGCGAACGAATAAATGATGTTGGTTTTTTTAAGGGTTCCATTTTTGCAGCCGGTGATAACGGCCTGTTTATTTCAGGTGATGATGGCAGAAACTGGAAGAAAATGGAGCAAATTCGTTCACCAAATACCTTTATAAAGCAAAATTCAAGGTATTATGCGGTAGCGGCAACAGAAAACTTTCTTTGGGTAGGTACCAGCGACGGGATAGCCTCAACCAGCGACAGCGGAGAAACCTGGCAAATTATCCGAACTGATGTACCATTGAGAGGTGGCAATATTTATCAACCTGATGCCCCCAACGTATCCACCTATGCATATCCCAACCCTTTCTCTCCGGCGAGGCATTCTCTTGTACGTATCAAGTACGAAATGAAACAACCTGGAAATGCTACAATTCGAATTTTTGATTTTTCCATGAGCCCAGTGCGCACTATTCATTTATCACCGGTTCCTGTTGATGGGGCCTATGAAATTACGTGGGACGGAACTGATGAGTCCGGAAGAATCGTCGCAAATGGCACTTATTTCTATACTATCGATACCCCATCTGGCAATGCAAATGGAAAAATATTATTACTTGACTGATGGAATATCACAAGTGTAAATCATATTTCCTTATCTTCTCGATCCTGTTTTGGGTCATTGTACCTGAACTTGCTGCTCAAACAGGCGGATATGCCGGTTCTTTCAGCCGAATGGGGTTTTCACCGCGTGGTATGGCTATGGGAAATGCACTTACAGCTGTAGAAAGTGAGGGAATTTACGGCTATTATAATCCGGCCCTTGCAGCAAAACAAACTGAAACAATTCAGGTTGACCTCTCTACGGCTGCGCTTCGTTTTGACAGGCGGCTGCATATGGTAAAATCTCATTTCCAGCTGCCTCCATCTGCAGGTTTTTCAATATCTCTGATCAATGCCTCAGTAAACAATATTGATGGGCGCAGCCAAAGTGGCTACCATACCGAATTCCTGTCTGCCAATGAATTACAGATTATCGGCAACTTCGCCTTACGGTTTTCAGAAAGAATTTGGGGTGGTCTCGGGCTTAAGTATAATTATGCCAACCTGCATAAAGATGTCCCAAATAGTAGCAGCATCGGTATCGATGCAGGTGTACGCCTGCAGATTACATCATCGCTTGCAATGGGGTTTGCTGTTTTTGATCTGCTTTCAGAACAAAAACTGAATACGTCAGAACTCTATGGTGTTGAAACCGGAGATCAATCACATCGTTTTCCAACTCGTTTTATTTCCGGCATCTCTTATGATATGTCCGAAAAGTGGTTATTGAGTCTGGATTACGAGGTTCGCTTTCAAATGGAAGAAGTTTTACGCAGGCCTGCTATGAGTGACAGTGAAACCGAACCCTATCGTACTATAAGAGAAAATCGGTCTTCACACAGCCGATATCTCAGAATGGGGACCCGGTATTCGATTCATGAACGTTTAACTCTCAGGGGAGGTATACAGTACCAGCAATTTGAAAATGAAAATATTTTTCAACCGGGAGCCGGCTTCTCTTTACATTTACCATACGACAGGTTTTCTCCATCCATCGATTACGCTATTTTACGGGAAGCCTCATTATTGTCAACCATGCACGTATTTGCTATCAGGCTGAACATTTAATTGTATGATTCGAACGATTTCTATAATAGTACTGATGCTTATTCTGACCGGAAACATCTATAGCCAGGATACCGGAAGCGGCCTTGATTTCCTGAATATTGGCCCTTCGCCGCGTCTTCTTGCCATATCTGAAGCGTCCGTTGCGGCACCTGCTGGCCCTTCAGCCATTTACACAAACCCTGCTCTACTGGCACTGGAAGAACGTTCCAGTATTGATGCGAGTTATACGCTTTGGGTATCAGATGTTGACAATCAGTTTGCTGCAGCAAATTTTCGGAATAATAACTGGGCCTTTGCTGCTGGCTTATTTAACTCTACATCCGGTGGATTTCAGGCGCGTGATCAACCCGGACCATCTGCTGGAGAATTTTCAATAGGATATCTGTCCTTATCCGCAGCCGCTGCCTATGTATTTGGACCGGTTTCAATAGGAGGTACTATTCAATACCTGAGGGAAGAAGTATTCCAGTTCCGTGCGAATGGTTATGCTGTAAGCGGTGGCCTGGCAGCAGAATTCCTTAACAAAAGAGTTCGTGCTGCTATTGCAGTTAAAAACGCGGGAAGCATGGAAAGCCTCGATCAGCTATCCACGCCTCTTCCTTCCACATTTAGCGCCGGAATATCTGCCAGCCTCATAGAATTCACAACACCCGGAGAAAATGACCTTCCCGTTCTGATATCCATTTATACAGACTGGAGTAAACCGATTAACGAGAATACATACGATGAATTAACCCGGGAAAATGGCAGAGACAGCTATTTCAGTATTGCATTAAATGCTGATATCTCAGATCTTTTTTCCCTGCAAGGCGGATATCGTTTCGGCCCAACAGAACGCCCATACAGTTTTGGTACGTCTTTATCAGTTGATCCAATCCGAATAAATTATGCCATTGTACCTTTCTCCACCGGCTTCGGTACTGTTCATTCTTTTGGAATTCAATACTTTTTTTAGATGACTGAAAGAAACATTATGAAACTGGATGAATTGCGAGACCTCTATACCAATTTACAGGAGAGCGGGCCATATACACTTTTCGTTTCACACGAGATCCGTTTCGCCTATAAGCGTTCTGACTATCTTTATCTGCTTTATAAAGATCTTATTGCCTCACAGGATTTTAAGATTACCGGAGTTAGTGCTTTAGGGCATATCACATTTGTACTCTATGCGCTTTTCAGAAAAAAATCCATCTTGCATTATCACTGGATTGACTATTCAGGCATCTTTACCGGATTTGTCTATTTTTATAAGTTGTTCTGTATCTGGTTATATAAAAAGCTTGGCGGCAAAGTAATCTGGTCGGTACACAACAAGCTTCCGCTCGATTGCAAACACGAATGGATCAACTACAAAACGAGAAAATGGCTGGCACAAACTGCTGACAGAATATTGTTGGAATGTGAGTCTGTTATTGCAGAGATCAGTACTGCATTTAATATACATACCGGAAAAATACGCATCTGGCCTCATCCGACATATCCACCGCAGTTAATGCCGCGTGCTGCTGCAGTTGAAGCCATCAATCACAGGTATAATGTATCAATCAAAGTGCAGGACAGGTTGTTTTTGATGTTTGGGCATATTAGTCCATATAAGCAGATCGACAAGGTATGCGAAATTTTTTTAAATGAACCGATTCAGAAAAAACTGATCATTGTTGGCCCTGTAAAAAAGGGACAAATGAGATACTATAAAAAAGTCCGGAAGCTCGCTCTTAAGAAAGAGAACATTGTACTCATACCTCAATTTATTCAAGAAGAATGTGTACCCGAATTTATGAATGCAACTGATTACGTCCTTTTCAATTATAAAGATATTCTTTCATCAGGCGGTGTACCTCTCGCACAAAGTTATGATAAACCGATTATACTACCGAAAAAAGGCTGCTTAAAAGAACGTAAAGGAGACAACCTGAGGTTTTTTTCCACTCAGAAAGAATTGGCGGAATTAATCAGTAATCTTTGAAGTAAATCATGAAATATTTAAGAGATAATTTAATTGATTGATCTGATTTTTTAACTATAAAACAATCTTCATTCAAAGAATTTCAGGTAAGTACACATAAGAGATATGGCACGCTCAATACATTTTTCCACAGTTTTAACTGTTGCAGCTTTCATTGTTTTATCATCATGTAATAAAGGAACAGATTCATTCAGTACAAATCCGCCGCCTGAAGGCCCGCATTTCACTGTTTCACCCATTCCGGTTGAATCTGTTGCGCGAATCACTGCGATCGGATACAACAATAAAATCTTCCCAACAGCCCACACATACTGGCATACGTGTGATTTTGACGTTGTTCTGCAAAGTACACGGCCTTGTATAGAAGAACGGTTCGACATCAAAGCACCTGGAAACGGCACTGTAAGGCATGTTAACCCATCTCAGGATGGGTCCATAACTGTCGAAGGGCCTCCGGGACTGGTATGGACATTCGCGCACGTAACCCCTCAGGCTGGCCTGTCGCGCGGTTCATCAATAGAGGCCGGTCAAATAATCGCGAGAATGTATTACACCCACAGTTTTGATTTTGGCCTCACAAATTATGGCATAATGCACAACTATATTACCCCATCACGATATCCTGAACCCGCACTGCATGCTCAGCATCCCATCGATCAATACCCGGAACCAATACGTTCGCAATTGCTAACACGGGTACAGTCAAAATCGGAAAATCGCCTGGGCAGGCTCTCTTATGATGTTCCGGGTACAGCTTCTGGCTCATGGTTCATTGAAGGATCTCCGATGGATAATACCCCGCTGGAAGCCGGACAGGATTGGAGGCTGTTGTGGCTTGGCCGGTTCACCGAGTTTGATGAATCAAGAATTCTGCATATCGGAGAAGCTTGGGATGGCATGCCTGATGTCATCAATCTTGTGGTTGATGAAGTGTATCCCTCCTGGGAAGAGATTACACCGGCAGATGGCCGGTTTGCTATCCGATTGTGGCGAATGGCATCGGATGCGACAGCTAATCTTTCATGGCCTGCAGGCAGTATTCTTTTAGAAATGCCATCAGATGACAGGCTTAGAATTGAATGGTTCAATACTCACGAACCGGCAACAGAATTTACAGCTGCATCCAGGCTTTATGAACGATAATAATGGTGATATACATTTTTTATTTAGTGCTAAGTAAAATGCTTAACCATAAGTGTATTTCATGAAAATCAAGATTTTAGCTAATGATAAAATCTCAATACTCACTACTTGATACTTCATACTCTCTACTTGCTACCTGCCAAAAAACCTATCGCACATAAATTCGTGAATTGGACGAAAATCCGGACACCTCTCCTGCTCTTTTTCCTTCAAAATACTCATACTGAATTTTCTCCGGTTCAAGCATTTGAATCAATACTGTTCCATCCGGTTCTGCATGTTCGTCATGGATTAAAACCCATACTCGTGCCACCTCATACGTTACCATACCCGATTCTATTGTAATGCTTTCAGGCTCGGGGTTGTTACCCTTCACAAACCATAAATATGGGTCAATCCCGTCATTTAAAATTCCATCCCCATCAAAAAGCGGACTTGCATCAACTATTGCAATTCGATCACCATAAATTTCGTGGCGGGCAAAGATTAATTGTTTGCTCCATTCAGTAATATCCCTCGTCCCTTCCAGAAACCAGTTACCGGCAAGCGTTCCGTCCTTATCGTAAGCTATACTGCCACATCTTGGTTCAGCCGTACGTGGATTTATAGCCCATATTTCTTGTTTTAAAGCCTCTGGAAGATAGTCTGTGTAACAAACCGACGACCTGTAATCACGGCCATACATGGATGGATTAGCAAAATAATTCTCCCGGGAATAATCATACATTCCGATGTCAAAACCCTCATGCGGGCCAATATATCCCAGAATCTGTCCAGCTGATATTTTAATTTTAACCTCATTACGTGCACCCCTGCCGTGTCTGATTTCCCCGGCCTGTTCAAGTATTTTCTCATGAAGTGCGGATACGTGACCATAATATCCGCCTGCATCTTTTGTGTAAACCATATCAAGGGCAAAGTCATCGTATTCCATGCCAACCAGGTGCGACGGCCCATGCCCTGGCACAGTTCTGGACTCTTTTCTTATATTGATGATATAACCATCTCCCATCGCATATACCGGAATGTTTGCCGGGAACGTAAACGGCTGCTTCAGCCTGAACCCTCCATGCATTTTTGGAATTACCCTGATCTGTCCTATTGGTCCAAATTCCAGCATTTGTGAAATATCGGTAGGCAAATGGGTAAATACAACTTCATCCGGCAGGTCAAGGCTGTCTAAAGATGATTCTTTACAGGCGAAGATCAAAAGTATTGACAGAAATACTGACAAGAAGATTGGGTATTTCATTTTCTTTGATTTTAAAAATGGTAAGTCAATCCCGCTGCAAACCTGTTTGAGCGTGCGCGTTCATCTATTTCGAAAGACACCGATAAAATTTCCTCTTCGGAAATATTGATTATACTGAATATATAGTAAATATCAAGTCCCAGTTTTCTGCTGAGAGCTATTTTCCGGTTGGTTTTAGGTTAGTTGTGTATTCATCATCGTCGGTTCTTCACAAACCGGCTGTCCCCATTGCCGAAAAAAACAACTATTTAATTTAAAAAAATCGGACAAACATCTCCTTTTAGGGACAATGGGAGATATGGGCGATAAATAAATAAAGCAGATAGATATGCAAATTTGCTTATATGCGATATTTTCAATACCCCAAAACCGTTCTGGACTCATACTTGAGTTTAATCCAGCTCCATCACCACAAGAAACAGCATATTGTGGATATCTGTGCCAAAGGTTGTGTAGGCCCGACATCATGAAAAGCGGGCTGAATCCGTTCTGGAATCGTAGCGCGGTATTCGGGGATAGGTGAATCAAAGAAAACTGCAAAGTGCATACAATTTAAAAGTGTATAAATAAGTGGTTTATGGAATATGAACCTTTTTTTCTTTTTTCATTTATTAAATGGGTTTGAATTAATCGGGTATGTTAAAATGATTCTTAACTTGCTCGTAATCTTCCCAAAAACCATCCTGCATCTTTAGCGGCAGCCCTCCGGGAATAAGCACATAGCGAACATGTGTGATCGAGTCTACTTCAATTTCTGAATCGTCCAGTGTAAATGCTCGTAATTGGATGGCTCCTGGAGCAAAAACATAATAATAAGAAACGATTTCCATTGTTGATGGAATCATAAATGAAATACCCACACCTTCACTAGGTCTGAGATATACCAAAATAACACCGGTCTCGTAAAGCTCTTCAGTAAGTGCTGGTTCTGAAATGTAAAATGATTTTGCTGCGAGATCATCGCCCTCCCAATCAATCTCTATCCAGTTTGAATATCTCACGTTGGCTGTTCCGGGTGGGCCCTGCAGGTTAAGAAAAGACCCCCATCCGCTTCCGGTTTTGGGGCCGTACAGGTGGTAGTTTTCCTTGTCAAGATAGTAATCACCTACCTCGCCCAGGCTGCTCTCCGGCGGACCATCCCCGGCATAGATCTGACTCCCATCGGCACCATCTTGACCATCCTGGCCATCGGCTCCGTCTTGACCGTCCTGGCCATCGGCTCCGTCTTGACCGTCCTGGCCGTCTGCTCCGTCTTGTCCATCCTTACCGTCTACACCATCCCTTCCATCCTGGCCGTCCTGGCCATCCGCTCCGTCCTGGCCAGGCGGGCCCTGCAGATTAAGCGGAGATCCCCAGCCCTGATCTGTTTTCGGGCCGTAGAGATTACCCGCTTCCAGGTCGATATAAAAATCGCCGGGGTTTCCTGTATTTTGAGAAGGGGCCCCCTGCCCGGCAAGCATCACTGCCCCGCCATCACCTGCAGGGCCTACAGGCCCCTGGGGGCCCTGCTCTCCTTGCGGGCCCTGACTACCTTGCGGCCCCGCGGGTCCTTCACATCCAAACAGTGCAAGGCTGCATGCAAAGACTGAAATCAAAATGATCGAAAAAGTGAATTTTCTTTTCATATTCTTAAACGTATTAATTGATAGTTTCCCCGATCAAGAATACAAAAAAAAATTAAAACTCTAATCTAAATTTTGAAAAAACTGAAGTTTCCACTAAGTCCTTCCATTTCAGGGACGTAGCCTGCCAAGCATCCGTGGAAAGGGGATGGTCTCTCTTACATGACTTAGGCCGCAAATCCAGGCGACGGTACGCTCAAGGCCAAGGCCATACCCGGAATGTGGCACGGTTCCAAATCGGCGTAAATCCAGGTACCACTCAAAAACGTCTTTGTCCAGTCCCTCTTCTTCAATCCGTTTTTCCATGGTTTCGAGGTCATCCTCACGCTGGCTGCCTCCAACTATTTCACCATACCCTTCAGGAGCGAGAATATCCATCCCCAGTGCCAGTTTTCTGGTTTCATCCCTCTTCATGTAAAATGCTTTGATTTCGGCCGGCCAGTGGGTTACAATCAGGGGGACATCAAATTGCATCATAAGCACTGTTTCATCACTGCCGCCAAAATCATTGCCCCACTGAAAATTACGTGCCGATTCCTTCCACGCCGGAATATTTCTAAGGTCTTCTTCAATCTGGTCTGTCCTTGCCAAGATCTCCTTCACACGCTGATCGATCTGAACTTTTCTCCATTTTTTGGCTGAACCGTGCTCTTTTTTTAACTCATCCCTTTCTTTTAAAATGCGATCAAGCTCCTGTCTGCGCGATTCGGCCATCTCATCCAGCAGGGCAGCAGTCTCATCACTTTTCAGCTTGTTCACAGCATCTGTATAGGTCATCCGTTCAAACCGCTTTTCAGTGATCATCTCCAGTCTTGTTGTATCTCGTTCAAGAATGGCCAGTTCTTCTTTCCGGTTTTTCAGCACCGTGCCTACGATAGCCTTTATCATATCCTCGGCCAGATTCATATTCATTTCAAGATCATAAAAAGCCATTTCGGGTTCTATCATCCAGAACTCGGTGAGATGCCGGCGTGTTTTTGATTTTTCTGCACGGAATGTAGGACCGAATGTGTAGATCAAACCATGGGCCATTGCCATTGCTTCACCATAAAGCTGACCTGTTTGAGCGAGATAGGCTTTTTCATCGAAATAATCGGTTTCAAAAAGTGTTGTACTTCCTTCAGCTGCATTACCGGTAAAAATCGGTGAGTCCATTTGAACAAACCCCCTGCCCTGGAAAAAAGAATGAATGGTAAAAATAATCTCATTCCTTACCCGCATGGCAGCCCATTGCTTGCGGCTTCTCAACCACAGGTGCCGGTTTTCCATTAAAAACTCCACCCCATGTTCTTTTGGAGTGATAGGGTAATTTTCCGCAATCTGAATAATCGTGAGCCCGTTTGCATGCAACTCATAACCAC
This sequence comes from Balneolaceae bacterium, assembly GCA_003559375.1. GTDB lineage: Bacteria > Bacteroidota > Rhodothermia > Balneolales > Balneolaceae > Rhodohalobacter. Next base: position 13,191 of record PWLN01000376.1, read on the forward strand.
CCACACTGCGTTCATCCTTCATTACCTTACCGGTAATTTCGAGTGAGCTCTCCTGATTTAAAGTTCCTGCGGTTTCAAATACATCCTCTGTAACATCATCAGCCGATACAATACACTGGCATAATCCCGTTCCGTCGCGCACTTCCAGAAAATGGATGGCTTTACTGCTGCGGATATTATAAATCCATCCTTTCAGGGTAACTATTTGTCCTTCGTGGTTTGATAATTGGTTTATATAGGTCATCTTTTTAAAGTTGTTTCTATCAGCTTTTAAGATTTGATCAATGATTTTATTTTGCTCTGATTCAATTTGATGAAGAATGATGCTGGATACGAATTGCCGGATAAACCAGAGCGCTATATAATGTTAATAAGAATTATGATTTCTTTTCTGGCACCAGGAGTGTTTCTGAATATTGTGCCGGATCAAAAAACTCAGAGGAAAATCTCATCAGCTCACCGGCTGTCACAGCGTCGATATTTTCTACCAGTTCATCCAGGGTAACAAACCGGTTAAAATAGAGTTCACTTTTTGCCAGGCGTGTCATACGGTTGCTGGTATTCTCCTGCGACAAAAGCAGTTTTCCTTTTAGCTGCGCCTTTGCCTCACTTAATTCTTTATCCCCTACTTCTTCCGTCTGGATCCGTTCAAACTCTTTGTTAATTAACTCTCTCACATGCGGCACATATTCAAAATCCGTACCAATATAGACCCCAAACAGACCTGTATCGATAAATGACTGATTGAATGGCCCCACTGAATAACAATAACCATACTTTTCACGGATATTTTGATGCAGCCTGGAACTCATTCCGCCTCCCAACACTGTATTTGCAAGCAGAAGTAAATATTTGTCAGGGTGATCATAATTAAGAGCCCTGCGGCCTGTGATCATATGGGTTTGTTCGATCGGTTTGGCCACCTCTTTTTGGGAAACCTCATATTCCGGTAACGGCTGCGCTTCATTAACAGTCTTTTTGTTGCCATTTTGATTCAGCACACTGCTCACAAGCTCAATTACCCTGTCGTGATCCACATTTCCGGCAACCGCTACAAGAAGATTGTCGGGCTGATAACGTTCCTCCATGTAACCGTAGAGATCATTTCGTTTGAAAGAAGAAACGGTTTGTTCGTATCCGATCACCGGCCTTCCGATGGGATGACCCTGGAACACCTGGCTGCTGAACTCCTCGAAAACCACATCGTCCGGACTATCGCGATACATTTTCATCTCCTCAAGCACCACTTTTTTCTCTTTTTCGAGTTCTTTTTTGGGAAACCGGGAGTTTTTCACCATATCGGTAAGCACATCAACTGCCGTTTCAAGCTTGGTGTCAAGACAGCGCGCATAATAACATGTATACTCCGTGGAGGTAAAGGCATTCAGATAGCCGCCAACCGATTCCATACTCTGCGCAATATCATAGGCAGTACGTGATTCAGTTCCTTTAAAGAGCATGTGTTCTAAGAAGTGGGTAATCCCGGCCTGTTCATTACGTTCATTTCGGCTGCCGGTTTTAACCCAAATACCAACAGATATGCTTTTAACGCTATTGATATTCTCAGTAACAATTTTCAGTCCGCTTGGAAGAATGGTTTTTCTGATATCGGTTTCGGTCTCGGTTTGCATCAATGTCATTTCTTATAATTTTATTCTCTTTTTCCAACGCGTTGAAAATACGAATTCCTTTAATGAATAGAGAATGCTGAAAAATATTTACAGCTTGAAAAGCGATATGGCACTTACAATGGGATCAGCGTTGTAGCGGGTTGGGGAGAGGCAAATGGCAGATGGCAAACGGCAGACGGATTTACGATTTACGATGTGTGGTCTTTGATGTGCGATTGGTTGACCATCCCTGAAACCATGAACTTCGAACCCGAAACCCGCAACGCTGCCAGATCCGATGGGTGCTGGCAGGTCTTATCAGAAAGTAGGATTCAGCCGAAACCAGAATATAGGGGTTGAGTCAAATGTTTTCAAAGGCCATGCGAGTTCGAATC
>PWLN01000371.1 GCA_003559375.1 Balneolaceae bacterium
ATAAAAGCAATTCGTTTGTAATTACGCTCATTTAATTCGGAATGATGCATAGTCAGTTAATTTAAATTTATATAGTCATTTCCGATGGTTGTCCCGGTCTTCTGTCTTCTGTCGCTTCTGAACTATCCATTCTCTATTTAAAAACCCATAAAAAACCTGTCTCAAATTTGACTCGCGATTAATACTTCGATATCCCTGAAAGGCATGTCGAACAGTTCGGCAAGTGCTTTTTTTGTGAGATGTTTTTTGTACGTATAGGTGCCGTTTCTCAGGGCTGTGTTATTCCAGAGGCATTGCTGGATGCCACCGGCATCACCAAGGTCAATAAGATAGGGTACGATTACATTATTAAGTGCATGTGTGGCTGTTCGTGCTACATTTGATGGTATATTGGGTACACAGTAATGAACCACATCGTACCGGGTATAAACCGGGTTTGAATGTGTAGTTGGGACACTGCTCGATATACAGCCCCCCTGATCAATCACTGTATCTACAATTACACTGCCCGGTTTCATGGATTGCACCATTGAGTCGGTAACCCAGCAGGGTGCGCGTTCTCCTTCAGTCATGGCAGCACCAATTACCACATCCGATACACTCAATGCAGTACTTAAATATTGATGATTCGCAGTAGCTGTTATGATTCTTCGATCCAGGGCATTTTCCAGGCGCCGCAGCTGCGCAAGATCATTGTCCAGAACAAAAACCTGTGCACCATATCCCAATGCTGTACGGGCAGCATATTCGCCGGTGATGCCAGCTCCAAGTATGGCTACGGTTGCAGGCGGTATTCCGGAGATACCTCCTAACATAATACCCTGGCCGTTACTGTTATTTTCAAGATAATGTGCGGCTATCTGAACAGCCATTGACCCTGTTATCTCATGCATCATCCTTACGATCGGGAATTCATTATCCTTGCCTTTGATAAATTCATACCCGATGGCGCATATTCCTTTTTCAATTATTGAGTGCATGAATTCAGCAGTGGTATTGCCAAGATGTAATGCTGAAAGAAGTATTTGGTTTGGCTGCATCCAGTTAAGCTCGGTGCGCGTGGGCGGGGCAACCTTGACAATCATTTCAGACTTGCTAAACAATTCTTCGGCACTGTAAGATATTTCGGCACCTGCTTCCTGGTATTCACTGTCACTGAAATGGGCATCAATACCAGCATTCTTCTCAACGACTATTTCATGGCCGTTCGCAGTAAGAATGGATACACCACCTGGAGTAAGTGAAATGCGCCTTTCATCTGGAGAGGTTTCTTTCGGGAGGCCAATTCGTAATGATTTTCGCGATTCAGGCTTGATTAAACTTTTTTCAAGAGTCTTGATTCCAAGTTGTTCGGTATCAAAAGGACTAAGCTCCATATAATATGATTGAGGTTAAGATATTAGACAATTGATTTTATCCGATTTTGATAATAATGTAAACCGGAACTGTAAATGATATTTTGAATGGTACCCAAAGAACGTAATATTATCATGTAAACCAATAAAGCTTATTTAAGCAAAGTAACAAAACTGCGGAACAAATTTTTATGTCTAAATACCCCAGAACGAAAAAAAGCCTTGGTCAGCATTTTCTTAAAGACGGAAATATGATCCGGAAAATTGTGGATTCGATTCCTGCAGACGGGGAGTCAGCTGTGATTGAAATCGGCCCCGGTGCGGGAGCACTTACATCTGAGCTTATGGGGCGGTTCATGGATTTCAGTGTTATAGAAATTGATATCCGAATGGTTGAATTTTTGAAAGATAAGTTTCCCGGTCTCACGGTTTATCATGAAGATGTGTTGAATGTAAACTGGAATAAATTTACGGATCAAAAAACCAACGTTCATGTTGTGGGTAATCTTCCCTATTATATCACAAGCCAGATTCTTTTTTCACTGCTTGAAAGCCGGACATTGTTTAAATCTGCCCTGCTGATGATGCAGAAAGAAGTGGCCGAAAGAATTGTCGCAAAACCGAATACAAAAGAGTACGGAATTTTAAGTGTTCAGTGTCAGCTCATGGCATCGCCCGAGATTCTTTTTGATGTGCCGCCCCAGGTTTTTTCTCCACCGCCAAATGTTCAAAGTTCTGTAATCCAATTATTTTTTGACAAACCGCCACTGTTATGCGCAGATGAAAATCTGAAGAAAGTTGTGCGGATGGCTTTTAATCAGCGCAGAAAAAAACTGAGCAATTCCCTTAAGAGGCTGAATATAAATCTGCCGTCAGATCAATTCGATTTTAATCTGAGAGCAGAGGCAATCTCACCTACAGGGTATGAAAAGATGACAGCACATTTTGAACAACTTGGCACGTTTGACTGAAAATCCGTCAAATTTTGGCCATAGATGGTCAAATCGATTCTTTTTTACCCTATAAGTCAGCTCTTTTGCCAATCTGACTTTTTTGGTACGGTACTTGCTAAGATATGTGACAGAATATGCTGATAGAACAGCTAAAAACTTTTTAACTGATAACACAAAACCATAAACATAGGAGTCATAAGTATGGCCACCATTAAACCTTTAAGCGATCGCGTTTTAGTACGTCCGGTTGAAGCTGAAGAAACAACGAGTTCAGGAATTATTATCCCGGACACTGCAAAAGAAAAACCACAACGAGGTACTGTAGTAGAAGCAGGCCCCGGTAAAGTGGAAAACGGAAACAAGATCGAAATGTCGGTCAAGAAAGGAGACCAGGTGCTTTATGGAAAATACTCCGGCACCGAAGTAACTCTCGATGGTGAAGAGTACCTGATTATGAGAGAATCCGACATACTTGGCATCATTTCCTGAGCCAGTAAATCTTTAAAAATATAAATACTAACTAAATTTAATTAATCACTATGTCAGCAAAATTAGTTCATTATGACGCGGAAGCACGCGACGCACTTAAAAGAGGTGTGGACAAGCTTGCTAATGCTGTTAAAGTTACATTAGGCCCTCGCGGAAGAAATGTAGTTATTGAAAAATCGTTCGGTGCCCCTACTGTTACGAAAGACGGTGTAACCGTGGCCAAGGAGATTGAACTCTCTGATAAGGTAGAAAACATGGGTGCCCAAATGGTTCGTGAAGTTGCTTCTAAAACAAGCGATATTGCCGGCGACGGTACAACCACAGCTACTGTTCTTGCTCAGTCTATCATTCACACAGGACTCAGAAATGTTACCGCGGGTGCAAATCCGATGGAGCTTAAGAGAGGGATCGACAAGGCTGTTGTAGAAGTCGTGAAAGAACTCAGAAATTTAAGCAAACCTGTGGGCGACAGCCTCGAAAGCATCCGCCAGGTTGGTACGATATCCGCTAATGGCGATGAAGAGATTGGCAGTTTCATTGCTGAAGCTATGGAAAAAGTTGGTAAAGATGGTGTAATCACCGTTGAAGAAGCCAAAGGTACCGAGACCTATCTCGACACTGTAGAAGGTATGCAGTTCGACAGAGGATACCTCTCTCCATACTTCGTGACCAACAGCGACAACATGACTGCTGAACTGGAAGAACCTTATATCCTGATTTTCGACAAGAAAATCTCCAATATGAAAGACCTTCTTCCAATTCTTGAGAAAGTTGTTCAAACCGGCAAGCCAATGCTCATTATTGCAGAAGATGTGGAAGGCGAAGCTCTTGCAACTCTTGTAGTAAACAAACTGAGAGGTTCACTGAAAGTTGCTGCTGTAAAAGCACCAGGATTTGGCGACAGAAGAAAAGCAATGCTTGAAGATATCGCAATCCTTACAGGAGGAACTGTAATCAGCGAAGAGCGTGGCTACAAACTCGAAAATGCAACACTCGATTATCTTGGCCAGGCCGACCGTATCAACATCGACAAAGACAATACAACTGTTGTTGGCGGTAAAGGAAACGAAGGCGATATCAAGGCACGCATCAACCAGATCAAAACACAAATTGAAACAACCACCTCAGATTACGATCGTGAGAAGCTTCAGGAGCGTCTCGCTAAATTAAGCGGTGGTGTTGCTGTTCTTTACATTGGTGCTGCTTCTG
>PWLN01000268.1 GCA_003559375.1 Balneolaceae bacterium
GATTTCAAAAGTCCGGGCTTTTTCCGGGCCTGTAGTTCTTTTACTTGTTCAATTTTGCTTAATACTTCACTGATTTTTTGTTCATCATTTTCTGATTTAAGGATATAGTCAAAGGCACCATGTTTGAGAGAATCCACAGCAGTTTTAATATCTTCCTGACCAGAAACCATTACGACAAAAATATTTGGGTCGTAACGCTTAATTTTTTTTAGCACTTCATATCCGGAAAAAGTATCCATGTGATGATCAAGGAATATTACATCCGGTTTTAAGCTGAGCGCATTAAGGCAATCCACACCATTCAGGAAGGTTTCCACATGCTGAAAGCCTTTTATTAAGAGTCGTTGTTTTAAAAGCTCTATATAGAAAGGGTCATCATCTACGAGAAAGATGTTGAAAGAAAATTGTGTTGTCATAGGATTTTTTTTGTTGATTTAGATTGTGATATGTTTAGATCAATCACTATGCCAAATATTTTAAGAATAAAATTTTCAATGGCTTGCAAATTTTCATGCATTTATTATTTCCAAATACTGAAATCATATTCCATGAATTGGAATAATTTTCTGGGCAGCGTAGTGGTGCTATCGGCTGATGACTATCGATATTTAGAACAAACGAGGACATCCCTATCGATAGGTAAATGAGGATTTTAGCTGCAGAAGAAAAGGATAGCACACCTCTTCCGGTAATTGATTCACTTATTGTAGCTACAGCCTTGGTTCATAACCTTTCACTTGTTTCAAGAAATACTAAAGACATGGAAGATTCAGGAGTTGAAGTAATTAATCCCTGGGTCTATAAACCGAACACATAACGAGTGTTTCACTACGTGGGAATCGCTGCGCTCGGAGCGCTTCGCGTGCAAAAGATGAGCCTGCGGGCCGGTTTCGGTTTCTTGCTTGACCTTTGAGTTGGTATCCCGGCCGCAGAAACACCAAACCGTTCTTTAACTAAAATGAAACCATAATCAAGGGTTCAGAGGTTGACAATTCACTGCTTATAGCTTCGCCAAATAACAACCGCATCAATCGGTGAACCGTTATCTGGCTCATTTCCTTGTTATAATCATTCCCTTATATTAGTTTCATCGTAATACCATTACCGAAACATGAATGATTTACTATTTTTAATCTTAGGATCGTTGTTCGTGATGGCGGCTTTTTCGCTTGCTCTTCTGTTTCAAAATTTGTGGACAGGATTTTTTGCCGCTTTCATTGCAGCCACTGTGTGGCTATGGCTGCTCGACATGCGCAGGGTTAGCCGCTTACAAGACCCCGGTAAACGGAAAATTGTACGGGCAATGTTCGTTTTTTTAGTAAGCGTGCTGCTCGGTGTATCGGTGATGGACTATAAGCGATCGGTAAATCATAAGGCACAGCTTACTGACATTCGCACCACGATCATCCATTCTGTCTCTCGGATTGAAATAGAAAATTCACTTCAACTGGCACTGCGCCACTTTTATTCACTTCCATCCGAAGAACAAACATCAATCGCGGATGCATTCAGAGATCTGTTTTCTGACCGGCTTAATGAAGATGGGTCATGGATTCCCGACATACCCGATGATGGTGACATGCAATTCAGATATGCCATAGTCTCGCCCGATTCCATCGTTTTGACAGTTTCCACAAACTTTACAAGAGGTAAGGATCCGCAGTTTATCAACACGAATCAGCAGACGGGCCTATACCAGGCGAAGGCAGTTCTGACCAAACGGGGAGTGCAGCATGTTCGGGAAAACTAATTTTAATCTATTTCGAAATCGGTTATCCCGGGTGAATGTGCTGTTGTTATCAATCATCATTGGTGGCTTGCTCTTGATCACCGCATTGGGCTTGATCAACAGAAGCCTGTGGGTGATTAATCCGGTCTTTCAAATGATTACGCCATCATTCCAGGTACTGGCTTATTATACTTTTGATGCGATTAACCAATTTTCCGGATCTTCATCAGAGGCTGCTCAATTTTGGAGATCCGGTATGCTGAGTGCAGCCGGATTGATTATTGTCATGATACTTGCACCCTGGCTGCTCGTGAAAGGGTATTTTGCAATGGAAAATTCGGATAAACAGAACAGGCTGGTATCCGTGTGGATTCTTGGTGCATCAGTTATCGTTATTTCAATCATTATTGCAGTTTTTCAGATTGTAGTAAATCTTGTACAGTATCATGATACAAAAAACACCGTCGAAGCCAGCAGGTCAATGGATGAGCTTCGGATGGTCATGATGGACCTGGGTTATGAACTATCCCAGCAGTTTATTCTTCCATCAGTTGTGGATGATGAGATACCCTCTAATCTCCAGCTTGAATCACTGCACTCCTTTCGTGAATGGGAACAATTCGAGATTCATATCACTGAACTGCTTGGCGATTCGGTTCTCACTCTCACTGGTATACTAAGTGATGAAAATCTGGCACGGGCTTCACCCAGAAGTGCTGTATTTATGCAAGTTACTCCGCAAAAGGACTCGTTGATTCGTTTTTTGAATTCTCCCTGACACAATCGGAAGTATGATTCTCTGATTTACACTATTTTATGATGTGGCCTTCAATTGGCTGATTCACCTCCAGTTTCAGTAATCAGATTTGCCAGACTTCAGTGAAATGGCCAGAAAGTGAAGAATATGTGACAGGTTATAATAAATACGGTTTTCCGGAATATTCATGATCAAACCCAATCCACGCTTTTGGGAGTTTTTTTTCGAGGTTTATGAACATTTGCCACGACAAGGGCCAGGCAACCGCTCTTGTGCGGCCAGAGCACTGGGCCTGTGCAGTGAACTGGAGGATTCCCCCGCGATCCTCGATTTGGGGTGCGGAGTCGGCGGGCAGACCCTCCAATTAGCCGAAATGACATCCGGATCCATTGTGGCCATTGATAGCCACGAACCGTCCATCAACAGGTTGTTGGCGGCAGTAAACAAGCGCGGGCTATCACATCGTGTGAGTGCGATTGTGGGAGATATGGCAAATCCGGAGCAGCAACCTGGCAGTTTCGATCTTATCTGGTCGGAGGGTGCGCTCTACAACATCGGCATTCGGAATGCCCTTCGGGTCTGTTATGAATTATTGCGTCCGGGTGGCTACATTGCTTTTACGGACGCCGTCTGGCGCAAGGAGAATCCGCCATCAGAAGTCAGGGCCGGTTTTGAATCAGACTACCCTGATATGGGATCACTGGACGATGATCTGGCTGCGATTCAAGACTCCGGATTCGAGATTACCGGTCATTTTACAATGCCCGATGAAGCGTGGTGGGACGATTTTTACACTCCTATGGTCGAGCGTATTGCAGAATTGCGCAGAAAATATGCCAGCGATGCAGAAGCACTGGCCATACTCAGACAACTCGATGAGGAGCCTGAGTTGCACCGCCGCTATTCCGATTATTATGCCTATGAGTTCTTTGTAGCACAGCGTCCTTTGCAAAGTCTTTGATGAGGGAAAGTAGTTGCCGAATAAAAAAAAGGTATCACGGCTGCCTCCAAATTAATTACATTCCCTTTATTTCCTGAAACGTTAACATTACCATTAAAAAATCATTGAAATCACTCGAAAATCTGCCGGTTCTGGTAACCGGCGCATCCGGCTTCGTAGGTTCACGTCTTTCTGAAATATTATCTACCCAAGAAAAAGCAATTGTTACAGGTATTGGAAGAAATTTTGATCGGGTCAGTCATCTTAAAGAGAGTGGAGTGAACCTTGTGGCAGTGGACCTCCTTAACAAGAATGCTCTCAAGGAGGTGGTCAAGGGTAAAGAAATGATCGTTCACTGTGCTGCTATTTTGGACTCAAACCCGGAAACTGCACAATTGGTAAATGTTGAGGCAACGAAAAATTTGATACAACTCGCCGGTGAGGCAGGGGTATCACGCTTTGTGCATGTCAGCACTGTGGGGGTTTATGACATGAAAAACCTTGATGATGTAGATGAAACTGCCCCCTTAGCCCTGGATCACCCTTCTACATACCCCAGAACGAAAGCACAAGCTGAGAAAAAGGCTAATGATATGGCTAAAAATTTTAACATTGAGCTGTCAATCGTACGGCCTACCATGATTTACGGACCCGGTTACGGAATTTGGTCAACGGGCATGTTTCACAATATTCTGGAAGGGAAACCTGTATTTCTGGGAGATGGCTCCACCCATTATCATCCCGTATATATCGACGATGTAATTGATGCCATCATACGCTGCGCAAAGCATCCCAATGCGGCAGGTGAATCTTTCAATATATCGGCAGACATTACAACATGGCGTGAATTCATGAGCCATTATGGTCGGTTATGCGACAAAAAACCGAAAGGGTTGCCACTTATTGTTGCGCATCTTCTGGCTTTTGCAAATAAGATACCCGGCGTTCAAACCCCGATTGATAATGGTTTTATCGAAATGGCTAATTCGTACAAACGGTTCTCTACACAAAAAGCATCGGAACTTCTTGGCTGGCAACCCAAAACAACTCTCGAGGAAGGGATGAAAAGAACTACAGAATGGCTTAAGGAAGAAGTTTATAAAAATCATTAACAAATCTGGATAGAACAATGTTGGCCTGCTCGTGAGTATACCGTTGACAGATTTGGGGTGACAGTGTTTTTTCTTCAAGAATCAATATGTGGGGGGCTTAATCAAATCTTGTAATGAACCCCTCGATTACATTTTTCAATTTTCTGGAATCCTTAGCTCGGGGATTATATGGTAAAAGCTTTTCCAATCCGTCAGTTAAAGCAGACGGCAATGTTCTAATGCAGACGACAATGTTCTAATGCAGACGACAATGTTCTAAAGTATACAGAAATCGTATTTCGCATTTCTGAAATGTGCATGTTCAGCAGTGGATATTCGGAGAAAAATCGTAAAATAGTATCAGAACAACTTTCCCGGATAATAAATCCTACCCCGAATACTATTTCATTATCGATATGGAATCCGAATCATCTGCAATCCGAAAAACAGTTCTGACAGGGATAAAAATTTTCGTCAGTGGTTTCATTTTGTTTGGCGGATTTATACTGGGGGGCGCAATAGCAGCCATTATTGGATTGACTGCACCTGCCATTCCACCAGGCACCGACGAAACAACGCTGAGCCTGTATATGCTGGCAAGTTCGTTTTTGGTTGCCGCCATTCTGGCGCTTATCTCTCTGCGACTGAGTACCGGAATTCTGCCGGCCAGCCTTATACTCGGTTTTTTTATCTGGATTACAATGGGTATGAATACCGTATTGGAAGCATCGGTATTCTCTCCTGAATATGTAGATTTCGGTTATTTCGCAGTACTGTACGGCGTAGCTGCACTGTTTTGCGGATTGGCAACAGCGTGGTTATTTCCTCCAGTCCATAAGAGTTCAAGATCATTCAACCTCTCATCTCCGCCGGTGATGGGATGGCCATGGCGCCTGCTGGCTGCAATTGGTGCATTCCCGGTTATTTACGTGCTATTTGGCATGCTGGTTGAACCGTTTGTAAGCGATTATTATATCAGAGAAGTTGCAGGCCTAAGATTGCCTGGCTGGGGAGAGCTGATTCCTGTTCTGCTGATCCGAAGCAGCTTATTCATTCTGGCCTGCCTGCCAATAGTTTTATTATGGAAGGGTTCACTGCGGGCCTTAACACTTACAACCGGTCTTGCACTCTTTTTATTCACCGGAGGGATACCCATGCTGCAGGGATACTGGCTGCCGATGGTTTTGCGAATCCTTCATTCGCTTGAAATTCTGGCATCGTCCCTGGCTTACATCACTGTTCTGGTTTTTATATTCAGGGCAGGCAACATCCGGCAGCCAATTCAGGCAAAGCAACTGCCGGGGGATGCCATTCGTTTATGGTGGGTAAAAAATGTGGTGTATATGATATTGGCCGGAGTGATTTTGTTTCTGTCATCCGGTGAAACCCGGTGGGTGATGGCCTGGGTTTATCTGTGTTGCATGGCAGGCATTATTGTAGCAAATGCAGTTTCGGTGGATCCTGGCCTGATCGCCGACCGTTCCCGACTTCAGCAGGGAACGGTTAAACAGGATGTGTTTCTTGCCACAGGTGTGGCACTATATGGCCCAATGCTGGTATTATTGGTATGCGGTCTTGATCTGCGATTCGGCTGGTCGCCGGAACTGCCATCAGTTCTGATGGTTACAGCGCTACTATTCTTTGTCGCCTCGGGGCTGCTGGCAACCCGCGCCATGTCAGTTAACCCATTTTTTACGGGAACTCTGAGAATACAGGACGAACGTGGACATAAAGTCATCACAACGGGGCCATATCGATTTGTGCGCCATCCCGGTTATCTCGGGGGGATTTTGAGCATAATTCTGACTCCTGTTGCGCTGGGTTCACTGATCGCATTGATACCGGCTTTTCTGGTAGTCATACTCTTCCTGATTCGAACCCGCCTGGAAGACAATACCCTGCAGGCCGAACTTGATGGTTACCTGGAGTATACCCGCAGAGTTCGTTATCGTTTGTTTCCAGGTATTTGGTGAAATGTACATGTTCCTATCCTGATGATATACATGCCCACTTCTATTGTTTTTCCTGGGAACAAACGTATTGTTTTCCACATCTTAGCATTCCAGAATATGATCTGCCGGAAAATTTATTTCCAATTCCGATTTTTTATATTCGGACTTAGGGTATTACAAAAATGCAATAAAGGTTTATCACCCGGGTGTATGGTCAGATGAAAAAATCAGATACGAACTGAAGAATTTTTACTTATCATTTGCAGGTATGAATACCCTGATTGAAAATATTCTTCTGGTCTCTTTTGTGCTGGGTTTTCTGCTCAGTATCGCACTCATTTCGCATATTTTCAGGCAAAATTAAGCCAATTTCTTTTTAGGTTTGATTGTGTGGCTTATGGCATTGGAATTGATGTTTTCATGGGGATCCTATTCCGGTTATAATCAATCTCCGGGCGCATTTCCTTATTGGGTATTTATGACATACCATATCATTCCACCTTCTTTATGGCTGTTCATTTCGTGCAGTTATCATGCCGCTTTTCGATTAAAACCCTGGCATGCGTTATTATTTTTGCCTGCTTTGGCAGAGGTTTTGATTCATTCTTTATTCAAAACCGGAATCAACCCATTCAGTGCAAACCTTTTGGATTACCGGGCATGGGTTTGGTTTACAGACTATATACCGCTGGCCGGTTTTATTTTGTTAATGGGATATTTTTGGTACAGGTTTATTCAGGCATATCAGGGGAAGGAATTTAAACCGGATCCGGGCAGCCAAAGGCCACATAGTAAGCTATTGATCATCATGTGTTCACTTAGCCTGCTAAGCCTTCTATGGCTGACGTTTTCGTTTATTGGATGGGATTATTTTGCTGTAATTGAATTATTACTAGTATTACTGTTTTTTGTTTTTTCTTTTCTGATATTTTTTGATATCCGGTCGTTATCATTAGTTCATCATCCGGGGAACAGAGAACAATTTTCAAATTATGATGATCAAATACAGTTGCATCGGCTGACAAACATTCTGGAAGAAAAACAGTTATTCACACAGCCAGGCCTTTCGTTGAAAGAGTTATCACGTGAATTAAACCTGCCACCACGATACCTGTCGTATCTCATCAACCGGTATCATCAAAAAAACTTCAGCGAATTTATTAATGAGCATCGAATAGACGCTTTCATTACCAAAGCCAGATCGCCGGAAGGCAAGCAGAAAACTTTACTGGCCATTGCGTTAGAATCGGGTTTTAACTCCAAGTCTTCGTTCAATCAGGTATTCAGGGATTTAAAAGGGAAACCGCCATCAGAGTATTTACATCCGGATTGATTTCCATACATCCGGAAACACAATTTTGGAAGTCCGGGGTTGTGTATCAGGTCGAAATAAATCCGGGTTTGTCATTTCTTTCTGATAAAAAGCTATGAATTATTATTGCCATTCTATAATCGCCCTTTATTTGATTTTTATAAATGCCCTCAGTTTGTCAGCACAAACGATACACTATGACCTGGATGCAGTACATAGCAGTGACAGAATCAAAATAGAGTTCAACAAAAATATAGAGTTTCTTGGATTTGTTTTGTACATCGGAGAACCGGAAAGCGAATCTTCACAACCCTCCACACATCCAATGAGGTTGCTGCTTGATGAAAAAAGATCACAACTGAAAGGTGAAGAATCGCTGCACAAAGTGTTTGAGCTTGGAGCAGAACTTTCCTATTCACTGTTTGTTGAACTCTTCGCTAGGCTGGATGAGCTGCCCTTGCCGGATGATTATAAAATCCCGGATAATATGATGCACAGACACTACCTCTACACTCCTGATGAAATTGCCCTTGTATATGAAATACTGGGGTATGTGAACAAATTCTATAAACTTGCTGAATTCGATCAATTTTATAAATCAACTCAGGTTTGGTATGAAGCTGCATTAAGTGAGATCATTCCAATCAAACCGGAAGTTGTATGGATAGAAGCCATGGAGGATTTTTATGAGCAGAAATTCGCAGAGTATAAAATTATCCCCAGCCTGACTTTCTGGTCAGGTCCGGGTTTTGGTTTTAAAGAGCTTCGTGAAGATGGCGACATAGCCTATTTTGTCCTGGGCCCGCTTCGTGATGATTTTCGGTTTGATGAAAAAGACCGTCTGGCGACTCTTGCAATTAATGAATTTGGCCATTCATTTGTCAACCATTTGTTGGAAACCACATGCGGCGATCTGATTGATATCACTACTCCACTTTTCGATCCTATATCCCATAGTATGAGTAGTCAGGGATATCCGAATTGGCACTATACCATTACGGAGCATTTTGTGCGGGCCGGTGAAGTATTGATTCCCGAATTGTTAAACGATATGAAAATGAGTGAAGATGCCCTTGCATGGAACACGGTTGAGAGGTCGTTTATCTTTCTCCCATTTATTGTAGATCGCCTTAGATACTATCGTATTATCAATAAGCTTTCATATGAACAATCCCTCAGGAGTACTATGATGGATCTGAAAAATTATTACCTGCATCAAAGATAAATTCACAAAACTTTATGAAACAAAAGATAATCAGTAAGAGCAATATTCTATGGAAACAACCCCCGAACATGATGAAAGAATGGCAAAAATGACGTTTGCATCTGTATACCCGCACTACATCACTAAACTAGAGAGAAAAGGCAGGACAATAGAAGAATTACATCGGGTAATAGAGTGGCTGACCGGGTTTGATAGCCATAAGCTGCAAGAATGTCTTCTGATTTTAAGCAGATAATTATCAAATTTCTGTCACATTTAAAGAGTTAAATAGTGATTTTGGACAGATATTCGTTTTTTTAAAATGTAATCATTCACAATGAATATCCAACGCAATGAATATTTTTTACCTGATTGTTTTAGTATTGGTGCATGCCGGTTTTCAATACGGTTCAGATACGGCCGGTACATTTAATAATAGTGAGATTCATTGGTTTAAACTGTCTGAAGCTCAGGAAAAATCAAAAAAGGATGGCAAACCTCTTTTCATTTTTGTTGAAGCCGAATGGTGCGGAATATGTAAAAGGATGCAGAATACTGTATTCCCGCACCCTGAAATTTCCGATCTTCTTAAGAATAATTTTCACCCCGTACTTATTGACCTGGACTCAAGGAAAACGGTTAGATTTAACGGTGAGGAATTTACAGAACGAAATTTTGCAAGAATTTTGCAGGTTCAGCAGACACCTACAATGATATTCATTGCTGCTGATGGTGAAGTTATGGGGAGACAGCCTGGTTTTATGGACAGAGAAGAACTAAAAAACCTGCTTCTTTATGTGCGTTCCGATCAGTTTGGCCTGATTCCACTATCCGAATTTCAGGGTAATTAATTACACGTTTAGCAATAGTTGAAAAGACCTGTGAATGTAATGTCAAGTGAAAATTGGAATGGAAAGCGTCTCAACAGGCTTCAGATGTCTATCACTTAATCCGGGTTTCATACGTTTTTATTCTCTATATAT
Organism: Balneolaceae bacterium; assembly: GCA_003559375.1. Lineage (GTDB taxonomy): Bacteria > Bacteroidota > Rhodothermia > Balneolales > Balneolaceae > Rhodohalobacter. The sequence goes on from PWLN01000268.1 coordinate 9,969, forward strand.
TTCAATATTAGGATAAAAATCTGCTAAAGCATACCAATACCCGGTGTATGAGCGGGCTTCGGTGAGCTGTTCTCCGGCGTTAGGACCGCTGATGGCATACCCGAAAATATCCCAAAAATTTCCATGTTGGTCAGAAAAAACCACGGGTAAAAAAGCATCGTCGGCAGGCGTTAGCTCAAGAGCTTTTTCAAACTCGGTTACCAGTTTAAATGCATTGATAATATCGAGACGGGCATTACCTGCAATTAAATAATCACTTAGCATAAACCGGTCTCTGATAATGGTTGTTTCTTCTCCGAAAGCCTGAATGGGATATGCCTTTACATTTGACGATTCATTCGCGTTATCTGGAATAAGGGCATGAACACGGTCTTTCCGGTTCAGCCGTGGGTCATCGTTTCTGATAGGAAAAAGAATACGATTATGGTTGGTTGTATAGTCGGCTCCGTATACAAAAATTCCATAGTTTCTGTTAAAACCGGTGTTCGTATTCAGTACTTTGGAATCCGGGTACATCGTTTTCCATGTTTCCCAGGTGGTTTCAATTACTTGTATTACATCAGCGTCGGCTCCCCTCATATCACCTCCGATACTCCGCAATTGCATTTGCGACCATAAACTGGTAGTAAACCGATCGTACATGATCAGGTTATTTCTGAACAACAGGCCGGATACTCCGAATTGCACGTTATTGCCGCCGAGATTTCTGTTAATTGCTATGGAAGTGCCTGTAAGCGGGCAAAACGTAATCGCTACAGATTTAACTCCTTCAAAGGTGTCATTAATGATTTCGTGCTGGTCGAGAATTTGATGTGAGTAAGCCCTGAGTTCGTTACCAATTCTTATACCGGTTACTCTCCGGCTGTTGTCTAAGAAAGTAACATCTGAAGCGACTGTGAATTTTGGGCTGTCAACGGATGGAATACCGTCAATACCGGGTCCGCCGTCAAGAATTTCATTTCTGTCGACAAGCCATTCCGTTTGTCCGAATGTTCCGCCCGGGGTGCCAAAAAAATTTGAGTCCGAAGAACTTGTGGAATTACAGGAGGTATATAAAGCCAAAATGAATGTGGACAAGAAAAAATGCTTAAAATAATTTGAAAAATTGTGATCAGAGGCCATGGATAAATGTGTTTTCGTTCTTGTTGAGATTAATAAAAAGAGATGCAGATAGCGCGTAGGTTGTAGAAGGCTGAAAACCTCTCAGATCCTGATAAACCGGTATCTGGCCAGAAATCTTCAAAGAAATATTATCCGAAATGCCAACATAGAAGTCGGGAATTACACTAAGCCATAACCCTCCTGTATTTGGCATGGATACCTTATTACGCTGGTCTGATGTTGAAGACCTGTATCTCAGGTTCAGCGCGTATGAAAACCGGTCATTTATAGAGTTGCTCACAGAGAAATTTGAAATGAATTCATTACCGAATCGATAGTTATCATTTTCAGAAAATCGTTGATTCGTTCCTGTTACCCTGTAACTGTTTATCCATGCAAGATTTATAGTGCTTCGTGGAAGCAGAGACACACCTGTCATACTCCAGAAAACCCCGTCCCATGCCCCTGTACCGGGTTGCATGTCTGCATTAAAATGCAGTCCGCCGGGAGTTCGCAGCGATGTGCTTCCCAAAGGTGCCTTGGTCCCGGCGCCAACAGCCAGGTGATATCTGTTCCATAAACTTTGTTGTGATATCACATACCTAAAAAGTATAACTCCATCACCAAAACCATTCGTGGTGGTAAGTTCAGAACCACCAGGGTTACTGATCCCGCTTTCCCGGTTCTTTTGAACAAAAGACATGGTGCCAGATACTGAAAAGCTGTTGGTAATTCCATAATTTATCTCAAACAAGGTCGATTGGGTATTACGCTCAACGGTATTATTTGATAGACGTGTGCTGCCGGTATATAAATTTGTAATCTGATTGAATTCGTAGGTTATACCAACCAGCAAATTACCCTGACCACTTGCCCCGGCGCTTTGTGTGCCCAGTAGCGGTGCCCCTGCACAACTGCACGTTTGTGCCAGGGAAACCAAAGGCCATTGAATCAATAAAGCGATAATAAACGTGCCGGTATTAAGTTTATTCATGTACATTTATACAGCCTGAATTATAATTGCTTGCGAAATGAACGAAATAATCAAACAAGCTGGTACCGCTGTTATAAAAACGTTATTTATGTTATGGTTCTGTGATGAATACAGGCTGGCAGTTCCGGATTATTGACAATAAAAAGCACCCTTTTTATATATGAGCAATAATAAAAATTCTGTATTGGTTGTTGAAGACAACAAAGATTTGCTCAATCTTCTCGATATCAACTTATCTGATCAGGGATACCTGGTTCATACTGCAATTGACGGTTTATCTGCGGTTGAGCTTTATGAATCGATATCGCCTTCTTTGATTATTCTTGATCTCATGCTGCCTAAACTTGACGGACTCGAAGTATGCAAAAGGATCAGAGAAAAAGACCGGCTTGTTCCAATTCTTATGCTAACCGCAAAAGCTGAGGAAGTTGACAAAGTACTCGGGCTGGAACTGGGCGCCGATGACTATATGACAAAACCCTTCAGCATCAGAGAACTGCTTGCCCGCGTAAAAGCAATATTCAGGCGATTAGATGCAAATCAAGAAGTAAATAACAGGCTGCCGGAGGTACTCAAATATAAACATCTTGAACTCTATCCGAATTTACGTAAGGTAGTTCTGAAAGGCCAAACACTGGAACTGACCAGTAAGGAATATGATCTGTTGCTTCTGTTTTTTTCAAACCCAGGGAAAGCGTTCAGCCGCGAAGAATTGCTGATTGAAGTATGGGGATATACGTATGACGGGTACAGCCATACCGTGAATTCTCATATAAACAGGCTTAGAAATAAAATTGAGGGTGATCCGTCTGACCCAGAGTATGTGAAAACAGTGTGGGGCGTTGGATACCGGTTCGCAGAGATAGAAGAAGAAGAAACCCATGCGTAGTTTTTATCTTAAAATAGCGCTGATTTTTACAGGTATCATGATTCTGTTTGGGTTGTTCGTTGCCTATGTTACTCTTCAGACATCCTCAAATATTATACAGGAATCGGTACAACGGACAAATCAGAACCTCGCCAAAACCCTTGCGATTGAGTTTGAACCCATGCTTGCAGAAAGTTTCGATCATCAGCAGATTGAAGCAAAACTCAGAAGCCTTAAAGGTACCAATCCGCAATTTGACTTTTACCTGCTTGATTCAAGCGGTTATATCAAAAGCCATATTCCCGGCAGATTTGCAGAGGATACACCAAAAGTAAGTGTGGTGGATACTAATATACTCGACCAGTTTATTGAAGGGAATCAACTGCCGATTCTGGCGTCTGACCCGGTACAACCCGACAGAAAAAAACCATTCAGTGCTGCGAACATCAGCATTATGGGTTCAAAAGGGTGTTATCTTTATGTTGTGCTCGAAGGCGAAGAGTTCAGCAAAACCACGGCTATGATTTCGGAAAGCTATATAGCCCGTAATACACTCTTTATAATCGGCTCCATCCTTTTAATCGGGATTATGACTGGCCTCTTTATTTTCAGAAATGTAACAGGCCGCATAGATTCAATGAAACAAATGGTTACCAGGTTTGAAAGAGGAGAACTGAATGAACGAATTTCTGTCTCGGGCAAGGATGAAATAGCACAGTTATCTGCCTGTTTCAACCGCATGGCTGATACCATTGTGGAAAATATGGAAGAGATTAAAAAAACCGATAAACTGAGAAGAGAGCTCATTGCCAATGTTTCACACGATTTACGGAGTCCGCTTGCCTCCATACAGGGGTACCTGGAGACCATTCAGTTGCGGGGTGACAAGATCACAAAAAATGAGTTTAATGAGTATATCTCAACAGTTTTGGTAAATACCAAAAAGCTGAACAAGATGATTGACGATCTCTTCGAGCTATCCAAACTGGATGCAGGCAACGTGAGGCCAAATCTTGAAAAAATTTCAGTCGCAGAGCTTGTTCAGGACCTGGTTTTACAATTTAAACCGATAGCAGAGAAAAAAGGTTTAGAATTGGCCGTGGTTTTCCCCGATAATCCAAACTCACGTGTTACTGCTGACATGGGCCTGTTGAACCGTGCCATTACCAATCTGATCGATAATGCCATAAACCATACACCGGCTGGCGGTATAGTCTCCATCATTTCAACTCAAAATGGCAAGGATGTGGTGATTGAAATTGTCGACACAGGAGAAGGAATTTCTGCCGATGATATACCCCTTGTTTTCGACCGGTTTTACCAGGTAGACAAAAGCAGATCAAAAAATATGGGAGCCGGACTCGGCCTGGCAATTGCCCGAAAAATATTACAACTGCATGGGGCCAAAATAGTTGTAAATAGTGTTGAAAATAAAGGTACAACCTTCAGAGTGGCCATTCCCTCAGTTTGAAACAATCACTTGAAGATGGAAAACCTGTGGTTATTTACTTTACAGCATCCTGGTGCCCAACATGTGCCCGTAACTGGCCGGCTCTTTCTGAAGTATATCCTGAATATGAAGACAAACTTACTCTTGTTGCCATTAGCATCGATCCTACAGATACGGAAGAAGTGATCCGCAAACTTGCTGAAGAACGTGGTTTTACCTTCCCGAGCACAGCGGGTAAACCTGAAATCATGATCAATTTTGGCGTTAGTGGCCAGGCTACTACTGTTGGTGTTGACCTCGCTGGCAATATTGCATTTATAAAGCCTGGACAAGCACTTTCGTCCAACGAATACAGGGAACTGTTTGCCGGGCTTCTAAATTAAGTAAATGGAATTTTATACGTTTTCTTTTGTGCAGGGGGTGTTTGCCTTCCTGGCTCCCTGTGCGGTAGCACTGTTGCCGGGATACATTGTTGCGTTTATTTCACGGACGTCTGACAGCAACCCCGGCCTGCCAAAACGTCTGATGCGAGGGCTGAAACTTGCCCTACTCAGTATTTCCGGCATCCTGGTGATTTATGCCATTGCCGGAGCCCTCATTGTTTCGGCGGCCCAGCTCCTCAAGGATTATATGATGTGGATAACCATCGGCATGGGCGGATGTCTGATCCTGGTCGGTATCCTGATGGTGGCGGGCAAAAGCTTTTCATTTACGCTGAATGTAAATCACGCATCACCCAAATCGGAAGTGGCGGAGGCTTTTGTGTTCGGCATCGCCTAC
>PWLN01000111.1 GCA_003559375.1 Balneolaceae bacterium
AACATCAAAATGAACATCACAAAAACTCAACTACTTACATACGCCTCCATCCTTCTGGCCGGGATTATTCTTGGCTGGCTCTTTTTCGGAGGATCGCACGATCACAATGATCATAATGGACACGACCATGCCGTGGCTGAGAGCAGCAACGAGGTGTGGACCTGCTCCATGCACCCGTCGGTTCGAGAAGACGGCCCTGGCTCCTGCCCGATTTGTGGCATGGACCTTATTCCCGCTGCGGCCACGGAACGCGAAGATGATTTCAGCATGGTGATGACTGAGGCTGCAATCAGGCTTGCCAATATTCAGACCACACCGGTAATTCGCGACATTCCCAAAAAGGAGATCACCCTGCCTGGACGTATCACCGTGGATGAACGGCGAATCAGTTACGTTACAGCCCATTTCGATGGCCGAATACATGATGTAAAAATTGACTTTACCGGCGCACCGATCCGTAGTGGCGACGTTATGGCTTCAATTTATTCACAGGAAGTAGTAAGTGCACAGCGTGAATTACTCGAAGCACACCGCAACCGGGAACGCAGCCCGGGTATGTATGAATCGGCTGTACGAAAATTCAGATTGTGGGAATTCACCGATGAGCAGATTCAGCAGATCATCGACCAGGGCGAAGTACAGACCCATATCGAGATTCTATCGCCTGTTGACGGATTTGTGATGAAACGAAATGTGGTAGACGACCAGCATGTGATGGAAGGTACAGTAATCTACGAAGTAGCCAACCTCGATTACCTTTGGGTAACACTTGAAGCCTACGAGGAAGATCTTGACTGGATTTCAACCGGAGACACAATTGAATTCCGCACACGAGTCAACCCGGGCCGTACCTATACTGCGTCTGTTGACTATATAGACCCCGTATTTAACGCACAAAGCCGTACCATCCGGATCAGAGCTGATATCGAAAACAGCGCCCATCGATTGCGTCCTGATATGCTGATAACCGGCATCCTGCACTCTGAACAGCGCGAGGAAAAACTGATGGTTCCCGCATCAGCCGTACTCTGGACAGGACCCCGTTCACTGGTGTATGTGAAAGATACCGGTGCCGACACTCCCCGCTTCATGGTGCGCGAAGTGGACCTGGGCCCGAAAGCGGGTGACTTCTACGTTATTGAAGGCGGCCTGGAAGAGGGAGAAGAGGTTGTATTTAATGGTGCGTTCAGAATTGACAGCGAATTTCAGCTGGCCGACCGTTTCAGTATGATGAACCGTCAGCCGGGTACCGGAGCCGTTCCGGCAGGCCATCAACACGGGGATGCAGATCATGGCGATCATACAGATGATGCCGTGCACGAACCGTTTGATGATGTCCCCGCAGATTTCCGTGCCATGTTCACCGGAGCTATTGAAGCCTACATCACCGGAAAAGATGCTTTTGTTGAGTCTGATCTTGATGGTGCAAAAGCCGGATTTGAGCAATTCCGGGTTAAACTAAACGAAATCGGTGAACACGGTCTGCCGGGTGACGGTCATATGGCATGGATGGGAACATGGGCAGTGCTGATGAATCATTCTGAAACCATTACTCAGACAAACGACATCAAAGAAGCACGAACGGCCTTTCGGGATCTCTCGAACGAGCTGATCAAAGCGGTGCACCTGTTCGGAATAGAAGGTGTGGTATACCACCAGTACTGCCCGATGGCTTTTAATGATGAAGGCGGCTACTGGCTCAGCAATGAAGAACAGATTCAAAACCCCTACCTGCCCGAAACAATGTTAATGTGCGGGGAGGTTATTGAGAGGATAATTGATTAGTCGTGAGTCTTGAGTCTTGAGATGAGACCTGCCCCGTGAGGGATCCCTCACGGGGCAGATCCGTGAGGTGCTGACAGGTTGTACTTAAACACCTTCACCCATAACCATAACACCAATAACCATGATACCCGACTGGATACCCAACATACACCCGTTAGTTGTTCACTTTCCAATAGCACTTCTCGTGATTGCTGTATTTTCCGACGCAGTCCGGCTTTTTTTCAAAAAAGAGAGCTGGCTACAGAAAGCAACACTTGCACTGTACACCACCGGTTCGGTGGGATTGATCGCTGCATTTTGGTCAGGCCGCCGTGCGGTTGAAACCGTATCGGTAACATTTTACCTGGCTGTTGTGGATGGTAATTTCCGTGGCAAAATCTTTAGCTTTCAGAATAATGGTGGGTGCAAAGTCGGCCAATGGTCTCCTGTCGGGCACATTCCACTGAGCTTTCATCGCTTTGGTAGTTTTTCCAAACAGTGCCTGGTCTCCCTGGCTGCGGATCATACCAAAATTTTTGTTATCCCCGGTCTGCTCATAGATCACAGACGACAGTTCTTTCTCGGTATCGATCAGTTTTTTGCGGGCAGAAACCCTTTCCAATTCCCGAATTCTTTTTTCAATGATTTCCGCCTTGCGGGTTTGTATGGCGAAATAAGTTTGGGAAAAGGCGATTTCTTGTTTACGGGGGTCTCCGTTTTGGGCAATCAGATAGCAAGCGTATCTGGTCAGCATCAGATCTTCTATCTCACGGGTAGTGCCAGAGCCGATCTGAACCATTTTGTTAACCTCAACAAAATGGTCTGAGATATTGTGCCCAGATACTTCACAGGCTGTTTTTGCTTTATTTACAACCTGTGTAAAATTTCTCTACTCGGAATAACCCAACAAATGTTGAAGGTCTCTTGCCAACCAGTATTCAATACCACTTTCGGTGTGCTGTGCATGTGCTTCAAACGTCCCCGTCATTGTTTCAATTTGTTCACTCTTCATATTACTCTTAGCTTTGAATTAGTGCTTGGCCGATCGTAGCGTTCATCGATCATTCCACTTTCTCTGTAGAGTCAGTACTTATTCTTAAGACTCTATTTGTTTAATGCAAATTATACAGTTTAACCTAAAAATCAAGAAGGACAAATAGTGCAGCCTTCCCGAAACAAATGATTTTTTACGTCTTTCGAAAATATTAATTCGACGAGTAATTTAAGTGATTTTCGGCATACTCAATTTTAATCAGGTTATAATTGACTATTAGCTGAATTCTGGATCTATTAATCAGACGGATGGCACACATTCAGGGTTACCGCTTCCGGCCGTCATTTTTACGGTTATCAAAATGACAACACCATCGTTCACACCCATGCCGATGAGATGGAGCCAGGTACAAACGGATTTGCCTTAAGCGGTGAAGGGATGGTGAAAGTACGGTTGGTGGAGTTTGGGTCTGTGCAGTAGGTACATTTCATTCAAATTAATGACTACATTAAAGTAGTCATTTTAATCAATGAGTTATGAAGAAAAAACTCACCCTTACCGTACAAGAGGATATTATTAAATATGCCAAGCGAAAGGCAAAGAGAAGGGGAATATCCGTATCACAGATGTTTGAGGAAGTGATTGGCACGGATGAGGCCAGCGAAATTGAGATAGAACAGCAGCGGGCGGCAAAACGGCTCTTAAAAAGAATTGATAAGGCTAAGCCTGTTACGACAAAAAACGACAAGAAACTGATCAAAGAGCATGTACATAGGAAGTTTGCCTGAACTTTTTCTTGATACAGATACGGCTTTTGATATCCTCTCAAAACGACAACCCCATTACAAGAACTCAGTTCTGCTGCTGGAATTGGCAGCTAAAGATAAAGCTCTGCTTCTTCTGGCTGAAAGCTGACTGGCTAATCTGATTTACCTCAGTTTTGATATCTACAAATTAGAAAATGCGAAAGAAAAGCTGATCGATCTAATTTCTGCATGCAACATTATCAGCGGAGGCAAACAAGTGCTGCTACAGGCAATCTCATCTCCATTCAAAGACAAAGAAGATGCTCTTCAATACTACACTGCACTGAACTACGGAGCCGACTATTTTATCACCAGGAATATTCCAGATTACAAGAAAGCAACTTTGCGTCTGCCGGTGATGACTCCTGCGAAGTTTATGAAATCATTAGAAAAGTAAGCTCTTCCAAGA
>PWLN01000399.1 GCA_003559375.1 Balneolaceae bacterium
AATCTGACATCTGCTCATACCAACGATAAACTGAGAGAAATCCAGTCAGAGTTTGCGCCGAAATTTGCAGCCCATTCAGATAATATTTACCTGAACCGGGCTCTGTTCAATCGTGTTCAGTCATTATATGAACGCCGGGAAGAAATGAACCTTGATGATGCATCTAAAAAATTATTGGAAGATACTCACCGGGATTTTATACGTGCGGGTGTTCTTTTGGATGAGGATCAGCAGCTGTTAATGAGAGAAATCAATGAAAGGATTTCTGCTCTTACAACCCAATTCCAGGAGCATTTACTTGATATGACGAGAGAGAGAGCCGTTATTGTAGATGACGTTAATTTATTGGATGGAATGAGTTCCGACAGGATCGCTGCAGCTTCTGAAGCTGCCCGGGAACGCGGATATGATGGTAAATACCTTCTTTCAATCACCAACACTACCCGGGTACCCATACTCACAAGCCTGAATAACCGTGAATTGCGGCAGCTGGTCTGGGAAGCATCAGCCTACCGGGGGCTTGGACAAGATGGGGGTATCGACACAAGGCCTGTTGTTCTTGAACTTGCAAAACTCAGGGCCGATCGGGCGCAATTGCTTGGATATCCCGATTTTGCTTCTTATGCACTTGAACCTCAGACTGCTCTGAATCCCGGTAATGTACTTGAGATGCTCACCGGTTTAATACCATCGGTTATTGCCAATACGGAGCAGGAGGCCGGGCTTATCCGGGAGTTTATGGCAGAAGATGGAATTGAGGATGAGTTACAGCCATGGGATTGGGAGTATTACGCGGAAAAAGTCCGAAAGGCGAGGTATGAAATTGATGAGTCGGAAGTACGGCCATATTTTGAACTGAACCGGGTACTCAAAGATGGTGTTTTTTATGCAATGAACCGTCTTTACGGAATCTCCTTTCAAGAGCGCTTTGATTTACCTGTTTATCATCCGGATGTAAGGGTTTTTGATGTTTATGACGAGAATGGTACCCAACTTGGCCTTTTTTATGCCGATTTTTTTGCACGCGACTCAAAACGTGGTGGTGCATGGATGAGTTCCTTTGTAATCCAATCACATCTGATGGGCCAAAGGCCTGTTATTGTGAATGTTCTAAACATACCGCGTCCGGCCGAAGGTGAACCGGCGCTGATCAGTTTCAGCAACGTAACCACACTTTTTCACGAAATGGGTCATGCCGTTCACGGGCTGTTTTCCGATGTAGAGTATCCATCACAGGCAGGTACTGCAGTACCCAGAGATTTTGTGGAGTTTCCGTCTACATTTGAAGAAGATTGGGCTATACATCCTGAAGTGCTGAAGAATTATGCTATCCATTATGAAACAGGAGAGCAGATCCCGCAGGATCTGCTCGATCGCGTGATTGCAGCCCTGGATTTTAACCAGGGATTCAACACGTATGAGTACCTGGGCGCCACAATGATCGACCTCGAGTGGCATCTTCTTGGGCCCGGTGAAATACCTGCAAATGTAGTGGAATTTGAACAGGCCGCACTTGAAAAATATGGCCTCGGCTGGTATGCCGTTCCACCACGTTACAAATCCGCATATTTTGCACACATTTTTTCCGGGGGTTACTCTGCCAATTATTATGCATACATCTGGAGTGAAATACTTGCAGCCGATGCATTTGCTTTTATGAGAGAGCAGGGTGGCCTCACCAGGGAAAACGGGGATCATTACCGGGAACACATCCTGTCTCGCGGCGGGAGTGAGGACGCGATGGAACTCTACCGCAACTTCAGAGGCGGAGATCCTGATGTGAGGCATTTGCTTATCCGAAGGGGATTATCAACCAATTAATCAGGATGCATTATAAAGACCTGTCAGCGTCCGCCAGGACCTGACAGCGTCTGCCTGGATCGGGATTTGCAAAATGCAACAAGATCGCACAACGCACATCAAAGAGCGTAAATCGTAAATCATGGAGATGTACGATACACGATCTATATTCTTTGATGTGCGATCTGTGTACAAGTTCAAGAATGAGCCTGAAAGGCTCTATAATACCGGGATTTTATGCGCCATACTCCATTTTGCTTGAAATCCCAAAACGTTGAGCGTGGGTACATAAAGATGGAAACTGTATCAAAAAGCCCGGCACCGTCCATCGATGGAATTCATCGTTTTTACCTTGTTTTGCAGGAGATCTGCCTACGACTATATTGTAAGATTTGAATCGATCTCAGTTTAACAGGCTTCGCAAATACTCAATACTCTGTGGAATTTGTTCCAGTACCCGGCTGCTTTCATCTTCAATGAAATAGTGTTTGATACCTGCATCTTTTGCAGCTCTCATGATTGCTGGCATATCCAGCTCGCCGGTTCCTATGACCACATTATATTCCGGGTCTGTAAGGCCGGTTAAATTCTTTTCAATACCATGCTGCATGTCTTTCAGATGAAGCGATACAAACCTGTCCGGATATCTCCATAACAATTCTGCAGGATCAGCACCCCCAAAGTGTGCCCAAAATATATCGAGCTGGAAAGAGACATACTCAGGATTTGTATTTTCTATCATATATTCCAGCAAAGTAGAATTACCATGCTCCCGCATTTCATATCCATGGAAGTGATACTTAAATGTTAGTCCATGTTCACTCAGAATTTTTCCGGCAGTATTAAAATCATCAACAGCCTGTCGTGCATGATCATAATTGAAGTTTCCTACATCATGAGGAATCCACGCCACCATCACGTAGCTTGATCCAAGAGCAAGGGCTCTTTCAACAATTGCCTCCGGATTATTTACAAGCTGTTCATAACCGGCACCTGTCGATGGTATGGAAATTCCACGCTCTTCACACATGTTGCGAAATTCTTCCGCAGTGAGGCCACCCGGCACACCCCCTTCAATTTCCGTAATACCCATATCACGGATGATATCAAGCGTAGCCTCAATTCCGATTTCAGGTGTAATATTTCGGAAAGTATACATTTGAACACCAATATCACCCGTAAACAGTCTGTCACCTTCCTGGGCGTTCATTAAAAATGGGGATGGTAGATAAATCAAATACACGAGCAGAAATAGCAGAATTGTTTTCATAACAGCACTTATTTGGTTTTAATAATTTCAGGCTTGCGTTGAATCAGGCACATTGTTCAATTTATGAAATTGCCATGAAAATGCCCGCTCTCCTAAAAGTAATAGTAAGTTGTACTGTTTTTCACAGAATGCAATAGAATTGTTTCGTATTCTGAAAATCTGAATTGCCAGGAATATTGCTCTGCGCCAAGCAATGCTCAAACCGAAAAGATGAGTATCAGGATGATAAGGCTCTTCTATTAAAGAGCAGCAGCGCATCCGCAATCATGGTTGTACCGGGCTTTGTCCTGCGCCGTTGCGGGCCCCTACAACGACACTGTCATCCAGTGGAAACCCAATGCACTATTTTGCATTGAGTTGTTGCCCCGAAGTTAGCGCCATATGGCGCTATAGAAGGGATGGCTAAGTCAATGAATCTCCCAGTGCCGAGGAAAGGCCAAAGATGTAAATATTTTTTAAGTAAAAATCGTCCTGGCCGGAGAAGACCCGAAGGGTCGGGGTGACAGTGCCACACACCGGCCTACGAGTTACCATAAAACCCCAGCGGGGTGACCGATCATATAGCCCCGGGTAAATGCCGATAATCGCAAAGCGATTCATCGCATGGAACCCGGGGTAAAGCGAAACCCCAAAGCCGCCCCCGAGCGATGAATTTGTTGAGGCTCGTGACTTATTCGAGGGGGTATTCCCAAAACATCGAGTGTGGTCGCTATGGAGATATCCACATCAAAATTTCCGTTCCAGCCCCTCGATAAGCCTTTCCTTATTTCCTATACCATCACTCGGGGCTCTTCATTTGCGCCGTCTCTGCCCCCGGGTTGCGCTGCGCTGCCATGCGTTGCATTTAACACCCCCCTTGTCCCCCCTTTTTAGGGGGGAATTTAGGAGCTCCACCCGGGG
>PWLN01000244.1 GCA_003559375.1 Balneolaceae bacterium
GGTATACAGGGATATCCATGCCTGAACCATTAATTGTGCAATTTATCATGATTGTGATGATCTTGGAACCGACTCATACGATGACTCTCCATCCATTTTCCGGTTTTGATTGCTTCATTCACAACTCAAACCACAGCAGCTCCAATAATCCTCCACTGCCAGAGCTGAGTTGAAAAAAAGATCAGAACCAGAGCGAATAAGGAAAAATGAAGGCGTCGTACGATCGACCATCCGGAGTCGGTCCAGGCAGGCCACAATCCCACTACCATCACAAGCGACATGATAGCTGTTACCCAACCCGAGTAATGCGTAAAAAGCATAGCGGCTGATGGGTAGTTATCTATCAGCTGACTGATATCAAAACCGGCAAAAGAATGGGCCAGTAATATGATAGCTATGGTTAAATTAAATACCGCCAATGATGCCAGAAAAGAAATGAATCCGGCTACCCTGGAAGAAAAACCCGGGTTGTTTCCACGTCCGATTCGCCTCCAACCTCCTAAAAGTGTTGTGACTGAAAGTAACAGGGCGAACCCAAATGCACCGAAAAATGTATTGGGATTTTTAAAAAAACCTACCCGTTCAAAAGTATGGACTCCCGTGCCATCGGCAATGGCTTTTACCCGGCCCCGGTCATTTCTGATTATTGAAAGCCGCTGCCCACTAGCATCTTCAAAATAATCCGGATGCCCCGGAATTTGCACAAAGTATGAGTTTTCATCAAATGCACTGAACAACAGTGCCTCACTGGAAACAGGTGTTATCGTTGCAGCAGAAGCCATGCCCATCACAGCTGCAAAAGTCGAAAAAACACGACGGTTATTGAGATAAGTGCCTGACAGTTCAGCTAAATTATCGGCATCAGATTCTTCCAGTAAAAATGGCTGATAAGGTACATCCAAGATATGATCGATGATGATCCATGGAAATTGCATGATCAGATTGTAATGTTCAGCGCTATTCTGAGAAATAAATACTCCGAGATTCAGCTCAGGAACCATAATCATATTCGTCAAAAAAGCGGCAGTACCACCGCCATGGCCAAACAAATGCATTCCCCGATAGGGAGCATCCTGAAACCCGTGTGCAACATCGGCACCAAGAGGCCGGTCATTGAATGCACGGGTCCACATCTGCTGATGAGTTTCCGGCGAAAGCAGGCGTACACCATCAAGCTCTCCTCCGTTGAGATGGAATTTCATCCATCGCGCCATATCATGAGCAGAAGCCGAGATTCCTCCAGCGGGCCAGTAGGCACCAATCTGCATGGCACTCTGATAATTAAGTGCACCCTTTTCTGTTTTATACCCTGTAGCCAGATTTTGTCGCATTTCAGGCGACATCTCATGCGGATGATCCAAAATGGTGTAGTGTAGTTCAAGCGGGTCAAGAATCTGTTCCTGCAGAAAGGTTCTATAAGACATTCCTGATACATCTTCTACAATCTGTGCTGCCAGTGCAGAACCCCAATTGGAATAGGAAGTTCTTGTTCCGGGTGCAAATACCCTTTTGGGCTGATGTTCCCGTAATAGTTCTGAGAGTGTGCGAGAGTCATCATCAGCTATAGTAAAGAGCCTCATGCTGTCTTCAAAACCTGCCCGGTGCGACATCAGGTGGCGTAATGTGACCGGTTCACCGAATGCCTGTTCAATCTCTATCTCATTCAAATATTGGTTTATGTCGGTATTCAGGTCCAGCAGGCCCTCTTCAGCCAGCATCATAATAGCCGTCCAGGTATAGGTTTTAGAAACCGATCCGATCCGGAAAAGGGTTTCATCAGGAAGTACTGGCTTATCCTGATCAATATTTGCCAGCCCATATCCACGGGAAAAAATCAGGCTGTCGTTCTGAACTACGGATACGGTGACTGCCGAAAGAGTATGATTACGGCGATTTGCATCTATTATTCCATCAATAAAATCTGAAAGTTCATGATAGGAATCATACTCTGTGGTGTCGGTTTCCTGAATGATGAGGGTATCAGCCAGTGTGGTATCCGGCATTGTCTGGAAAATCCCGGTACCGTAAAGGGGATTTGCAGCCAAAAGTATGACGAAAAAAAATAATGTGACCCAAACTCTGTATGAAATCCACGTTAAAAAAGCGGGGAATCTGAAAGAAGGCTGATTGCTAAATATGCTTTTATTCATAACAGTTAGGTTGGAGTTTATATATTAAGATTTATGGAACAGAACCCAGGTTTATTTCCCGGATTTCGAACAGTTCGGGTGTCACAGCATTCCATCCTGGTAAATCATTCAATTTAACACGCAATATGTCAGATGCGTGTGATTCACCGTGTATGAGATAGGTTTCTTGAGGTGGTTTGTCGATATTGGAAATCCACTCAATCAATTCGGACTGATCGGCATGCCCCGAAAGCCCCTGAAGCATGTCAATACGGGCTTTTACAGGAAAATATTTCCCGAAAAATTTGATTTCTTCAGCCCCATCCAGCAATTGTCGGCCACGGGTTCCTTCGGCCTGGTAGCCTGCAAGCAGAACGGTAGTTTCGGGTTTGCCAATATATTGTTGCAGATATGTGAGCACCCTTCCTCCGGTTACCATTCCGCTTCCTGCAATAATAACTTTAGGTCCCGGTAAATCGATGATCTCCCATGTTTCACGAAACGATTCAACAACCCGGATTCTTTCGGTCATTTGATTGCAATCTTTTTCGCTCAATTTGTGCCATTCATGGTATCTTTTAAAAATATCCAGGGCTGCAGCACCCATCGGGCTATCCAAAAAAACCGGTAGAGATCGCGGAATTTTATTCTGTCTATATAGCTGCCATATGAAATACATCAGGAGCTGTGCACGCTCAACTGCAAAACTCGGAATAATTAAAGTTCCGTTTAATTGAATTGTTTCGTTAATGACCTGCTCCAGTTTCACTGCAATATTTTCATTCGTATGATATCGTCCGCCATACGTACTTTCAAGGAAAAGGAAATCGGCTTTCTCCGGTTTTTTTGGGTCTCTAAGCAAAGGATCGTTATTTCTGCCAATGTCGCCAGAGAAGACAATCCGTTTACCGGCTACATCAAGCTCAATAAATGTAGCGCCAATAATATGGCCATTATAGAGAAAGCGAACCTTCATTGATTTATGTATTGTAATCCATTCATCTTCAACTATTTTTGAAAAAAGCCTGACTGTTTTTTCAACATCCTTTGTATTGTAGAGTGGAAGTGCGGGTTTGTGTTTGGTATACCCTCCTTTATTGGCGCGTTCAGCATCTTCTTCCTGGATTTTTGCACTATCACGAAGGATGATTTCCGCTATTTCAAGAGTTGGAGCAGTTCCCCACACCGTACCGCGAAAGCCCATGTTAACAAGCCTTGGCAAAAACCCTGTGTGATCGAGATGGCCATGGGTAAGCAGTACAATATCAATATCAGAAGCTTTAATGGGGAGCTGCTGCCAGTTTAGCTCACGAAGCTTTTTGATGCCCTGAAACAAACCGCAATCCACAAGAATTGTAACATCGGGCAGTTTAAGCAGGAACTTTGAACCCGTCACCGTTCCAGAAGCACCAAGAAAATGGATTTGAAGGTTATCAGGCATCAGTCCACAGGATTATGATTACAGATTTCATCTACTTCTTTCATAACACGATTAACCTTGCGTACATCTATACCGACATCTTTCAGGATTTTTTTATTGTCGCAGATCTGTTTACAAAACAGGATCTCATGTTTCAGCAGGTTATCTTTTTCATTTTTAGACAGGGTGGATAAGCAGGTTACCGGGTGTAATTTTACCCTCCCAGCCAGATCCTTGATCCCATGTTTTTCGGGGTAATCCCAGCTAAGCAGATTCAGACCTACACACTCGGCATATTTTTGAGCGTCTTCTGTAAAACGGGTATTGGTTATAACCCATCCTTTGTGGTTTTTATTTTTGTGCCCAGGCAATTTGCTCCAATTCTTTCTTACATCTAAAAATCGAGCCTGTATGTA
>PWLN01000327.1 GCA_003559375.1 Balneolaceae bacterium
AGCAGGTTAGTATGCGAGGA
Organism: Balneolaceae bacterium; assembly: GCA_003559375.1. Taxonomy (GTDB): domain Bacteria; phylum Bacteroidota; class Rhodothermia; order Balneolales; family Balneolaceae; genus Rhodohalobacter. The sequence goes on from PWLN01000327.1 coordinate 21, forward strand.
TTGTTATGCAGAATTAAATTTAAAGGAAAAATAAAATGAACACAATACCAGAGGGGAAAGAAATGATTTGGAGTGAGGCAACATATAAAGAACCTATCGAGGGCATACCTTACTCTAATGTAGGCTTGACAGTAGGGAGAGCTATCTATATACCTGAGGGTATGAAAGGACAAGAAAAGTTGTTAGATGAAGCAGTTGATAGACTAGCAAAAGAGAAGTTTGCAAAGTTAAAGGAAGATATACTCACAACTAGAAATGAAATGCTAGATGAGATCAGAGTTGAACTGGAGAAAAAGTATGGTAAAACAATAGAGGATTTACAAGAAGAAATTAAAATACTTAAATTAAAAAATAAATAATAATGACAGACTATCCAATACCACCTACACCTATATTCTTACAGAGTAAAAGTGGGAAGCATGTCATTAGTTCGGCAGGAATATTAGCTATGACAAAAGAAACTAATAAAGAAATTTACTTACTTTATGCAGGACAAGAACAGATGTTGCGACTGTCCTTTGATAGGGTGAAGGAAAGAGATGAGTTTTTTGATTCAATCAAAGAAACAATATCAGAGATGGTATTTGTACCAGGTCATGATGATGCTGAAGTAATTAATTAATTTTTAATATATATAACATGGAAATACAAAATGTAGAGATACAAAAAATCTTTAGAAGTACAAAGTCAAAAGAGGGAAAGGACTTTATATCATCTAAAGGAAATCCCTTTACTAAAGTAGACATATACATAGACAAGGAAGCAGTAGATGACCCAGCATTTGAAGGTAAGATGACCTACTTCGAGTACTATGATACTACTAACAGTTGGGATATAGGTACAAGGATAGCAGGAACGATTGAGAAGAATATAGTAGGAGATAAAACCTATTTCAATTTCAAACTCCCACCATCTACAAAGAAGAGAACAGAACTACAGGTAGCAGATCATGAAGAGAGAATAGAAAAACTAGAGGAAGTAGTCTTCTACAAGAGAGAGGAAGAGCCAAAGAAGAAAGAAAGAGTTTTAGAATTTCCAAAGAAAACTGGAGGAACGAAACCAGAAGCTCCAGAAGTAGAGGATGAGGATATAGATGAAGATGATAGTTTACCATTCTAAACCATGAGAATATACAATAGTAAATTTCTATCGGTTACTTCAATCATAGGATTGAGAGATCCATTCAATAAAAAGGCATTTTCTGAGTGGTGTAAAACCAATGGACATTCTGAGAGCCTGATAGGGGCTAACTCAAGGGCATTGGGTAGCAAGGTGGGTAGATGGGTTGAAAGCCATTCGCTGGGCTTAACGGACAAACTAGAGCCTCGTTTTGACAGGCTTGAGGAGAATTTATACAGTGGGGTAGAGAAATTTGTCAAAGATTACAAAATCTTAGAAACAGAGAAGGAGGTAACATGTGGGCAGTTAAATTATGCAGGAAAATTGGATGCGATTATTCAAGATAAAAAAACAAAGAAGAAATTACTAGTAGATTTTAAGACTTATGGAGCATGGAGAGATAAACCATACAAAAGAGATAGCAAAAAAATCAAACATGCGAGATGGCAAACCAGCCTATATGCTCATGCACTAGATTGGAAAGACAAGCTGGGGGTAGTAGTATTCACTAATAGAGGCGAGTGCTTAGTGGAGAGTTTTGAAATAGACAAAGAGATTATAAAATGGGTAGAAGATAATCAGGATCTAATACTTGAAACAATAGACAAGGGGCTAACTAGTAACTGTTGTGGAGCAGAGATAGAGGGGTTAAATGCAGAGGGCATAGGTAGGTGTACAGAATGCAGGGAAGGGTGTAGTATAGGAGGCTGAGGCTTACTCCCTTATTCTGGGGACGAAAAACCCTGGGGTAATGGAGTAGCCCTCAAACGCTATCTGGTTCGGGCAGTGCTAGGTAGCAGGGCTACACTATATAATTTTTTTTATACTTATTTATGCCAAAGAAAAAGAAAGAACTTTCTAAGGGTGCGAAGATAGCCCTTGTGGTAGTAGCTATCTTAGTTTTGTTTATTGTCTTTGCTTGTGGAGTAGGAGCAGGTACAACAGGCGAAGAAACAAAAGTAGAGGAAAAAGTAGAGGAAAAAATAATAGAGATAGAGAAGATAGTATACAGAGATGACCCAGAAACTCTCTCAGAAATGTACTATCATATAGACGACGCATGTAGTTTCGCAATAGGTTATGTAGATCTATTCGAAATTACACAAGAGGTAGCCAAGACCCTAAACTATACAGACATACATATCAGCTGGTATGAGAGGCAGGCTATGGCATTGCAGTATTTAGCTGATAATTGTGAGCCAATATAAAAATCATGGGCGATACTACCTTACTTATAATAGCTTACTTTATTTTAGCAGGAGTCATAGGGACAGTAGTATCGCTCTTTCTTCTTCTGCTAACGAGCAGAAAATAAATTTAGTAACAAATAAAAATGGAACTATTAAGCAACTGTTGTGGAGCAAGGGTAGACGGATTAAACGCAGATAATATAGGTATCTGCTCAGAGTGTAAAGAAGGGTGTGGGGTGGAAAAAGAAGGATTGGATAAGTGGGAATTACTTGGAATGTTGATAGATGTTTTATATAAGGAAGAAACAAAAACAATAAAAAAGACAGTAGATAAACTTAAAGTACCAAAAACAAAGTTAGAAGGGTGTGGGGTGGAGGAAGTATGGGATGTAGCAGAAAGGGTCGCTTTTCTACGTGGGTATAGTAAAATTTTAGAGAAGCGATTAAAGAAACATTATTCAGATAAATTATCAGAGCAGAAACAATGAAAAACAGAAAACTAAAATTTAGAGTGTGGAACAGAAAAAAGGAAGAAATGCTAAAGCCCTTCCATCTTTTACAGTATATGGACGCTAGTGAGAGGTATCAGCAAGAAATGTGCGATGCTTATGGAGAAGATGTAGTCCTTATGCAATACACAGGGTTAAAAGATAAGAATGGGGTGGAGATATACGAGGGGGATGTGGTTAAGTATGTTGTTAACCCTCATTATGAATTTGAGAATGGGAAAAGAACGGGAGTGGTTAAGTTTGAAGACGGTAGATTTACTCCTTTGCCAGGGCATACACACTCAGACGATTTGAGTGACTTTGAAAATGATAAGTTTGAAGTTATCGGGAATATATACGAAAATCCTAATTTATTAAAGGAACCAAACCAATGAGTAAAGATAGACCGAGAAAAGAAATAGACTGGAATAAAAAATTAAAGAGTAAGGAATGGAGACAGAAAGTGGAGAGCGAAGAATGGGGAGCGTGGAAGTTTGTTAGTGATATGTTGGACAACCCAAATGAATATGGGATATACCCAACAAGCGAATGTTATGAAAAGATACACGATTTTGTAGTTGAAGCCAAGACCGAAGCGAAGATAGAAGTGCTGGAGGAGGTGCTAGAGAAAGAAAGGCAAAGTGTTTGTTGCGACACACAGATGGAAAATGTAGAGGTTTATGGTGTAGTAGGCAGTTCTGATATAAGGCAAATGTTATCTAACTTAAAAAAGAAAAAGAAATGAAGCGTATTCAAAGAAAAAGAACAAAGGGTTGGAAGATGCCAAAAAATTGTTTGTATATAGGCAGACCAACTAAATGGGGCAACAACTTTGATACTTTAGATGAATACGAAACTTGGTTAACTTACAAAGTATACTTAGATGAATTAGACTTAGCAGAATTAAAAGGAAAGAATTTGTGTTGTTGGTGTAGTTTAGATAAACCTTGCCACGCAGATATACTAATAGAATATACAGAGGACTTTGAGAAGTATGAAGTTATTTAATTTTTTAATATATAGAGATGAAACAGAATATTTTTGAGTTAACAAACTTCGCCTCCATAGTAGTTTGGATACTACTTACCATAGTACTAGCAGTTATGATGTGGGGTATGTTCCATATCTACTTGGCGTTAGCTTA
>PWLN01000073.1 GCA_003559375.1 Balneolaceae bacterium
GCAAAAGGCTCTTTGACCCTTCTTGAAATTCAGCAAGCCATTGATCAGGGCCGCCCATGATTGTGGTTGACACGAGCGTAATTGCAAGTTTATGGGTACCCAATGATATGGAAGAGCTGGCATATGAAGTTTTGAGAAAAGATCCTGATTGGGTTGCCCCTTTGCTTTGGCGATCAGAATTACGGAATGTATTGGCTCTGTATCTCAGGAAAAATATTTTAGAGCTGTCAACAGTATTGCAATCGATGCAGGAAGCAGAACAATTAATGGAATCAAATGCTTATGAGGTGAATTCTACACAGGTTTTGCAATTGGTCCATAATTCTAGCTGCTCTTCCTATGACTGTGAATTCGTTGCTTTAGCAGACGATCTTGGTGTTAAATTGGTATCGTTTGATAAGCAGATCTGCAGAGAATTTTCTGGGATTGCTATTCATCCCAAAAAGTTTGTCAAGTAAATGCAAAACAGCAGTATAGTAAGTTAAGGCATGGAACGAAGCTTGCCGAATTCCATGCCGGTGCTGGATAAGCCCTCCTACACTAAAACTTCGTTGCTGGCATACCCATCTGTACCAAAGCTTCGGTGGACAAGCCCACCTTCGCCATCAACTTCGCTAAAGCTTCGTAGATCAGAAAGGCTTCGGAGGGCAGGCCCGGTTTTGGGTCAAGTGCTGCGGCCGGGATGTCATCCGGGGGCTTGGATAAACCGTTTGCTGCCCGGTTGCGGGTTTTTCCAGGCTTGCACGCACCCTGTTGAGGCGCGATGGCGATGGGTGTAGAGCCCGTAATAACGTACTTTGACAAATCCCCGGGGTAGTACGTGCTGCAGATAGCGGCGGATAAACTCGATCGCATCCAGAGCAATGGTGGTGTGATGAAAAAAATAGTGGAAAGGGACTGTCGCTTAGCGGCTTAGTTCAACAAGCGGCTTCAACGCGGACATCGTCTTGCCTACGTATAAATCGAACTGATCTTGATGAAAGGCTAAAATGATCTCTTTTATTTGAAATGGAGATTCCGAATTGAGCGATTTTTTTAATTGCCATTTATCATCTGATAGCTATAGGAGACGTCAGAATATCATAGCATTGCTATGATGAACTTGCTGAGGATGCTCAAATCGTGGAAGAATATCCGGATTATCCAAAAGGAAGATGTATATTACTTTTGCAATATGATAAACATATACATCCCGTTCATGTATTGTGGAGAATACCCAAAGGATATGATAAACCAGTTGTGTTAGTCATATCCTGCAGACCCGATCCCAAAGGTTGGGATAAATCATTCTTGCACAGAATTAAATATACAAATGATGGTAAAGAAAAAGACATGGAATCCGCTTCACGGTATGGACGTATCTATAAACTCGAGCCCATTAGCTAATCATAGTTTCGTTGTCTTAATAAAAGGGTTAAAGTAAACAACTTACTTATCACATTTTGGAAATTACTATGTCTCACTCAATTCAACAGCAAATAGGAAGTATTACCCTGGTCGTGGAAAATTATGACGATGCCATAGAGTTTTATACTCAAAAACTTCTATTTACTTTGGTAGAAGATACCGATTTAGGCGGTGGTAAACGTTGGGTTCAGGTATCACCGCCTAACTCAAATGGCACAAATCTACTTCTCGCAAAAGCAAGTACGGATGAACAAAGGCAAGTAATAGGTAATCAAACTGGTGGTCGTGTATTCTTGTTTCTGCAAACCAATGATTTCTGGCGTGATTATGAAGTAATGAAATCAAATGGTGTGGTTTTCCATGAAGAACCCCGTGTAGAAGAATATGGCACAGTTGTAGTTTTCCATGACCTTTATGGCAACAAATGGGACTTATTACAACTGAACTGAATAACCCAAAAGATATTCTCCTCAATTTCACTCTATTATTCCTCCAGCGGGCCGTCGGCCACAGGAATGCCAAAATACGGGGTCCCGTCCTCATTCCATTGAACTTGCTGCACTCGCGTGTGCCGGTCGGGATTGCGTAAAGGCTCACCGTCAATTTCCTTGTAATTGCGGGCGTGGTAGACGATGTAGTCGAGCTTGCCATCTGCACTGGTAGTGAAACTATTATGGCCCGGACCATACTGGCCGGTCTCATTGCTGCTCTTCATAACCGGTAACGGTGATTTTTCCCAGGATTCAGGATCAAGCAGGTCGGCATATATATCGGCAGTTAGCAATCCAATACTGTAGTTATGGTCTGTGGCACTGGCCGAATAAGTCATAAAGATACGATCGTTGCGGATAAGCACAGCGGCACCTTCATTCACATTGTGTCCCTGCCTCTCCCACTCAAATTCGGGCTGGCTGATTTTTATCTGCGGGCTTATAACTGACCACGGTGTATCCATTTCGGCAATAAACAGGCTTGTGCCCGGTTCCGGTGGCTCAGATTGCGCCCAGACAAGATACCGGTTTCCGCGATGTTCAAAAGTATGGGCATCAAGGGAAAAAGAATCCCAATCTGTTACAACCTGGCCTTTCTCCACCCAGGTATCGTCGTATGGATTGGCCGACTTGTTTTCAAGCACATACATGCGGATGTGCCAGATATCTTCCGCCATACCCGCGGCGAAGTGTATGTACCATGCCTCATCTATAAAATGGATTTCCGGAGCCCAGATATGATGGCTCATCGGACCTGATTCATGGCGTGTCCATATGGTATCTACATCAGCAGTGGCCAGCCCCGCAATGGTGCGTGCACGCCGCAGCTCTATCACGTCATAAGCCGGAACGGTTGCCGTCATATAATAGTAACCATCGGAATGAAGCATCACATGAGGGTCGGCTCGTTGTTCAATCAAAGGGTTGTTTATTGTATCCCTGGATTCGGTTTTCACATTGCTGCATGCTGCCAATACGGACAAAGCAACAACGATGATTAAGGCAGCCATCTTCATATTCAGTAAATTTTAAGTGTACAATTGACACGTATATTTGAAGGCTACTGATTTATTTTGAAATAAAGATGAAATGTTTAATGAATTAATCGAAATCGTAAAGTAAGCCAATGACACCCGTAATAGTAAAAGTAAACCATCAGGATATACTGTGACTGAAGTGCCAGTTGCTCCAGGAAGCTGTTTGCCATTATTTGAAACTTCAAATGACAAAACAATTCCGGAGTGAGCAATTTATTAGATCATAAGATAGAAGAGCAAAAAACTGCATACAGAAATGATAAGGCCCACCATAAAAATGTTATAGGCAACCCTGAGTAACCTGAATTTTTTTGAAAGTACGGTTCCAAGGCCGTGTAAATCGCGTGCCATTGTATCATAGAGCCGTTCACTATCTGTCATTAATTCCTCCAGGCCGGTTACATAATCTTCTCGCGTCATGTTATAAAAATTGCCAAAAAACAAGATATTGGACCGGTTTGCACGCACATCTTCCAAAGTCACTTTTTCGTTGCTTACACGCGGCCGCGCCGCTAAAATTGCATAAATAAGAGACATCATACAGGTAATCAATAAAATTGTAGCTGGTAATTGCAACCACAAATCAAAGTCTAACCTTGTTGAGATAGTGGCAATGAGAATAGAAATGATAATCCCATTGATACTGATCATAATATTTGACTTGTTATCTGCAATCGCACTCAGCTCGATATGGCTTCTGTATGAAGTTCGGAACATATCCGAAACCCCTCTTTTGCGTGAACCAAGTTCTATCGTTGAAGACTCATAATCTGATGTCAGATCGAATTCATCAATATAGTTTTGTCTGGACAGTTCATGTTTCTCAAATATCAACGCATATAAATTTACCGGTCCGGCAATATTTTTTAATTTGTGTTCACCATAAGATTCTACACGAAACCCGGGATGATTTTTAATCTCATTAAAAACATTTTCAGATATAATTACCGAACCGGCTTTTCCAACCGACTGAATACGAGCGGCAATATTTACGGCATCTCCGTATATCCCCTCGTCATCATATGCTATATCTCCAATATGAATACCAATCCGAATAGGAACCATTGGCTGTTTGAATAGCTCAATTTGAATATCCAATGCACATTTAACAGCATCAAGTGCACTTCCAAATATGATCAGGGTTCCATCTCCATGATACTGAATTACTTGCCCATGATAATTCAGTAGCTGTGATTCAATGACTGAACGTTGGTGATCCCTCAGGGATTTTGCATTTCCTTCGTCTTTCTGCATCATCTTTGAATAGCCCACTATGTCGGCAAACATGATGGCAGCAAGTAGTCTGATATGATTATTTTTTTCGATAGTATTTTTAATAAGGTGTTATAGAAAAATGAACAGCAGCTCTTCCTATTACGCTGAGTCTTCAGTTACGCATGCCGCTGATGACAACATTACCCTTTCCATATCTTTTGCACGGATAACTGAAAGCCTGTGATTTTTTTTTCGCATTGTTCAAGGTATCATAAAAATCATCTAAAAATTTCGTCGCAAATTGAATGTAATTTTCCTGAAGCAAAGTATTATCTGTGATAATCCTGTAAACTTCTGGTTTGAGTTGCTGAAACTGTTCGAATGTAGTATTTAGCACACTCAGATCTTCCAGACAATACCCCCTGAATACCCTGTCTCTTACCGATCTTAGTTTTAATTCCTCGGCTGGTTTTGCATAGGGGCTCGATACAAGCCCTGACAGATCAAAATCGTAAGGTACAGCTATATATTTCTTTTCATCATTCAGAAAAAGCAACTCAACATTGTGTAAATATTGAACCGACCAATCGGTATTACCGATCATATAGGCGAATACGCTCATTCTTAAAAAAGCATTCTGATCTACTATTTCAGGTCTCAAGTGCTTACGCTCAACAAGAGATGCATTACTTCTGGAAGCCAGATTATCTTTATGCTCAATAAAAAATCCATATTGTGGATATGATTTCTGATTGTTGACAGTATCATGATAGGTCAGGCGAACCAAACGAACCTGAAAACTATAGTCAGTAAATAAATTGTATAGTTTATAGGTGAGGTATTCACGAATTACATACTGTTCACCCTTGCAAGGCACCACAAGTTTTAACGACGGGTGATCTGCAAAGAGAGAAGATTCGGGCACCTCGTTTCTTCGAAAATTGAATCTGAGAGGCGGAGTGTCACAATTTTCTTTTAACCTGCGGAAATTACCTCTCACTCTTACACGCAAGTCCAGAGATTCTTCGGAATCCAGATAGTGAACATGCAGCTTCATACTATGGTAAGAAGGATCTTCACCACGGTCATTCAGAAGCGTCTTTATATCCCCTTCAAGTATGATATCAATTACTTCTTCATTATCAAACAAACCCTGATATTGATTCGCCGGGGTTTCATTTTGAAAAGCGATAGAAACCGGGGTTAGCAGGAAGGCTATTGCCGGCAGACAAACTACTAATTTCTTTAAAGTAGTCATTGTCATATGGATTAGATAAAAGTTTTAATATTGCTAATTGTAATCCTTTTTTTTATCTCATCAAAAACTGTCAATACTCTTTTTATTAATTTATGTTACAGTAATGAGTAAGACGAATGATCATATTGAAAAAAAAGAGTCAGGGTAGCATACCACACCTCTCCAAAGTACTTAGGAATTTGCTGACAATGAATAAAAACAGGCTGACAATCGTCCGGGTTGACAGATCAAACCTGCTATCAGGCGTTATAGATCACTCAGAAACAATATCGCGGTGAGCTGAGTAAAAATGATTAAAGAAATCCGGGATAACGGTTAATGGATAACTTGAGTGGGTATTGATAACGATGAAGATTCCTGTTCTGTCTTGCGGAGAAAAAGCGATCTCGCTGCGGAATCCATTAACATATCCTCCGTGATAAACAATTTTCTGGCCATGATTGTCGAGTACTCTCCAACCCATAGCGTAATGGGAACTATTCACATCATCCCAATGCCGGCTGAATCGGTTATTACGGATGGTAGCAATCGGTTCAAATATTTCAGCAAGCGTCTCTTCGGAAATGATTTCAGGATAATGTCCGGTCAACAAGAGCAGCCACTGCCCCATATCTGTGGCAGATGCATTAATCCCGCCCGAGGAGACGGCGTTGTAATATCTGTGTGTAATCGGAACAGGAACACGTCCCCTGGCATTTGAATGAAACATATGAGGTACTGCATGATTCCCTGAGTTCATAATACCGGCATAATCTGTGGATACACGATTCATATCCAAAGGTTTTAAAAGCCGTTCGTATAGAAGCGTGTTAAAGTTACTCTCAGTTTTAGCTTCCAGCACTTTTTCTATCACTGAAAATGCCGCATTCTGATAGGAATGCTGGGCGCCTTCTCTTGTGATGAGGGGAACCTGTTCAAACCTGGGGATAATGAGGTCCAGTGGCATGCCGTCTTCTATCAAATTTGTGTAGGCATGACGCGGTAAACCGACGGTATGCGCCAGCAAGTGCCTCACTTGAATCCGGCCGGTTTGATACGGATTACTGAGCCTGAAATCATTAACATAGCGGGAAACCGGATCATCCCAGCTTATAGCTCCTTCTGCTGCCAATACACCAGCCAGAACCGAGGCAAAGCCTTTAGAGAGGCTTCCCAGCCTGAATACAGTAAATTCGTCCACCTGGCCTGGCTTGCCCCTTTCTTTTACTCCAAACCCTTTTTGAAAGATTACCCGCCCCTCTTTTACGATAACCACCGCAGCACCCGGAATTTCTTCCTCAATTAAATCTTCTTCAATTTTCCTTGAAAAATCATCCAGGAACATTGCAAGTGAATGATCCATCACCCATTCTTCGGGTTCAGGTTCAACATCAACAGGTTCCGACTTCATTCCTGCAAAGGCCAGATACGATCCTATAGCAATGACCAGTAAAAGAAATGCCGTCAGATTTCTATTCACAGAATGCAGATGATTGTACTTAAGATGGGGTTTCTGTTTATGATATCAATTATCGTAAGAATACAAAAAAACGGTTACGATAGAAAACAGTTTTTAAAAAAATCACAGCTGTCCACTTGTGCCTATGGTAAAACGGTTTAGAATTTTAAAAAATCCTTATTTCTTAGGTTTCAGGACTGATAATTTCGCATTAAGGGATGGCTTTTGAGACAAGAATATGAATAGAACCCTTTAACAAATCTACAGCCACATCAGAAAACGCCCCGGCAGTTTTCAGCAAGGAATACCTGAATATGGTCAACCTCGACTGCTGTTGCCGGAAGCTCTTCATCCGTGAGGCCCGGATAAAACAGATTACTCTTCCATTCATCTATGGTATCAGAAAAAAACTGAGAAGCCGCTTCATCCGCTTCAAATACAAACAGGTCATACAGCTCATCCTGAGAACCCCCAAACCGGGTGATCACCTGCCACTCTCCATTTCGTTTAAAAGAGGTGTTCGTATGGTCTGACTGAGGGTAAAACATATCATCAGATGGGCGCAGCAAAACCCAGATATCTTTCTCGTGCCCTTCCGGATAAACACCCATGGTTAATACACGGCACCCAACGCGTTCATTTTCAACAGGAGAAATGACCTGCACCCGCTGTACCGGGTACTCTACTTCAAGTTTTGCACCCGTAACAACATACTCCATATGGCCCATTTGATTGAGCAAACCATAAGTAAATCCTCCATAACTGATCAGGCTAATACCGATAACTCCCAATGATACCAAAACATAAGTAGTAGACGTGTTTGAGCTTAATTTAATACCCCCTAAAATCGAAAGTAATACGAGTATAGCTCCAATAATGAGTAAAATTAATTCAAGTGACATATCATTATATTTTTAATAAGTTTAAAAATGACATTTAATAATTATCGGAATCAATAGAACTGCAACATCATCAATATCAGCCATTTAATTCTTTATAAGCCCGCATGGCAAGCTTTGGCGTACGGTCTGTATTGTAAAGGCCCCAGTGCTTTTCCGGTTCAAACGGCTCCGGAGATCCTTTCCATGACTCATCAAATGCTTCGAAAAAGAAGGTTAAAATCCCCTCTTTTTCCACCCATCTCATCAGCTTTTCATAATATATCTTTTGATAGGTTTCATTCACAAACTCAGGGTTTATGCCACGTCCATTTGAATGAGTAGTCCACCCTGCTTCTGTAATAACTACCGGTTTATGAGGATATTTTTGTGTAACTGAGTAATAATTCTGTTTGGTGTAATCCAGCGACTCGTCTATATGTTTGTATTCCCATAACGGATACGTATGAATTGAAATAAAATCAACCGCCTCCGCAACTTTTTCCAGTTTATGAAGCCATGGCACGTAATTTTCGCAGAAAGTAACCAACTGATGGACCTCACTCCTTACCTCATGAACAAAATCCAGTACCGTATCTTCATGAACATAGTGGTCGGTCCAATCCACACAGGCTTCATTCCCAACCGAAACAGAGAATACAATATCAGGATATTTCCGTGCCAACTCTATCAAACGTCTGATTTTACGCTTGTTTAATGCCTTGTTTACCTCAATTTCCTTATCGGTAAAAATCCCGCCACCCCACGGGCAGTTAAAGTTGTTCATTTCACCTTCGATAAATGCACCCAGCAACATCCTTAAGTCAAGATTCTCATTTCTAATCACTTCAAGTGTTGTTGAAGCATGTTCATCTACATCATACATGCGAAGATACTTCCATCGCGGCTGCAATATCAGCAGATCTTCAAGTACCTGATCATATGACGGATAATCTCCACCGGGATATTGCCCATCCCGGAATCCTGAATAACAAATAGCTGAAGCCGGTTCTATTCCAAGCTTTTTAAATGTATCCATCAGTGGAATTTAGGCTTCCCGTTACTGTCCCACATACCCCAATATGCGCCTACATCACCCTCATTTGCCACTTTCCATGATTCATCGAATGACGAAAAATAGAATGTTTCAATGTCATTGGCATTGGCCCAGAGCTGGGTTTGTATAAAATATTTCATCGCATTTATGGCAGATGGTTGGGAGCCGCCAAACGGCTGACCTTCGCTGGGCCATCCGGTCTCGGTTATGATCACCTTTTTGCCTGCTCCGGCATCAAGCCCAAGCTGATACATATGCCTCATGTGATCGAGCGAATGTTCATATGCAGTTCCTTCCCAAAAGGGATAACAATTACACAGGATAACATCAGATATTTCCGCCAGCCTGGGCCTGTCAACAAACTCATAATAGGCATCCACATAACCCACAGGTATTCCAGGCAGGCTTTCTTTTACTTCAGAAATAAACCCAACAAGTTCATCTTCGTCAAGGTCTCCCCGGTATAGTACCTCGTTACCAACTGCGGCGATATCCACATATCCCTCCCTTGCCAGCAGGATAAGGGCATCGATTTCTTCACGGTTTTTTTCCGGGTCATTGCCAAGCCATGCGCCAACCAGGGTTTTCATTCCCATTTCTTTGGCAATTTTTGGTATGTTCTCGTTCCCTTCGATACATGAAAATGAGCGAACCCAGCTTGTATGCGGTTGCAGTATCGTCAGCCTTTTGCGTATCTGTTCTGCTGATATCACATCTCCTGGTTTCTGGCCCTCTTCATAAAGGCTGTAACAAAACCCATGTACTCCGTCTTCAAGGAGTTGCCTTACAAGTGACCGCAGTTCTTCTTCTGTTGAATCTTTTAACAGGCGTATTTGATCGGGAACATCGGTTCCCTTGTATTTTAGAAATTTTTCTTTTCTGTAGGACATTACTTTTATTTTACTTGTTATGAAATAATATTAGAGTTCGCCTCTGCGGCGCACCAGTTCCTTTTTGATCTGTTCAGCTTTTTCTTCTGTCAGATCGTAACCCCACATTACCCAAATGGCCATGGCTGCGGTTACTGCAGGGATAATTATATCTGCAAGCCTGAGCTGGGTCATGGTTTGAACAGTTTGTGTTGCAGCATTTTGATCAAAACCAACAAGGCTAAGCACCAGGCCGCCTAATACGAGTGCCAATGCCTGGCCAACTTTTACCATCCACCAGTAGATAGCACCAAATGTACCTTCTTTACGCGGCATTCCATTTTTCAGCTCATCAAGATCACACACATCTGCTGTCATACTCAACATAAGAGTGAACAGCCCGCCAAGACCAAAGGCCATGAATGGGATAGGCATAAACATCAGCCATGGATTGGCCGGATTGAATCCCCACCACTTAAGGATATACCCAATAATTGAAAGGGCTGTGGATATAATGAATGCATTTCTCTTTCCGGCGAAATCGGAAATTTTGGATACAATTGGAATCACCAAAAAAGCTGTTGTAATGGCGGTAATGGTAGAAAACCAGGCCGGCCAGTTTCCGGCTAATCCATAGTCGCCATTAAACATATAAAAGACGATGATGAAAAAGCTGAATGAAGCAACCATTTGAAATCCATTAAACACAAGAAACGTTGCGCCACAAAGCCTGGCAAAAGGTTTGTTTTTGGCAATTAATACGATACCATTCAATAGAGTTTTAAGGTTGGAGAAAATTGTTCTGAAGGATAACTCTTCCCTGTTTTGAATTTTGTCACTGTCTATTCCCCTGCAAAAAATAGCCGGTAACAGACCCAAAAGTATACATGCAGCGCCAACCATAATGGAGAGCTGACGAACACCAACCGCCTGGCTTTCAAACAGATTTGGATTGGCAACAAGCACCCAGAACCATGGAACGATCATCCATGCAATTTGGCCTATGGTCTGGGAAAAAGCCATTAACCGGGTGCGTTCGTTATAGTTGTCTGTCATTTCATAGCCGAGGCCTATTAATGGTGTTGCAAACATGGTATTTCCTACCAGGAATACCATCGACATAATGAGGAAGTACCAGAAATTGTAGGTAACGGAATTGGTTTCATCGAGCTGCCAAAGCAACACAAAAAATATCCCGCTCAGTATCGCGCCAATAAATACATACGGCCGGCGGCGGCCCCATCGGGAGTTTGTATTATCTGATATAAAACCCATAATTGGGTCCGACAGTGCATCAAATATTCTTGGCAATCCGCCCAGCAATCCGGCAAGGAAAGGATCCATGCCAAAAGCTGTTAGCAGAAAAAACATAAATACACCCAAAGCTCCAGGCAAAAGGTTCAGTACAAAGTGGCCGGAGCCAAATGCCGCCTTCTGTACAAAAGGCACTCGCTCGTCTATTGGTATGTTTTTGGCAGACATAAAATTTCAGTTAGTTTTCCTGTTCTTCTCTAAGTAATCGCTCCTGTATTTCAGCGTTTGTTGGCGGCACCAATACATCCTCGAGAAGTGCCTCAAGATTTCCATCATACGTTTTTGTAATCGGATTGCCATCGCGAGTAAGCCCCTCAAAAATCCCCTCATATACCAGGTTCCAGATTGCATATTTTGCCTGGGCTTGCAGATTGATCAAACCGAAATGATTTTCAGAACCAAGCTGGTTTTGTGCATCTTTCCAGGGCTCATCGAATGCTTCAAAATAGAATACAGTAATGCCGTTATTGTCTGACCATTCCCGGATCATTTTGTAAAATAAACCGGATTTGTATTCATCCGTTGCTCTTGCACCTTCTGCACCGTAGTATTCATTGGATACTGTAGCCCATCCTGTTTCTCCTATGTGGACCGGTTTTTCAACACCAAGATTTCGCATGTATTTTACAACAGCATTGTACTGGTTTATAGCAAATTCAAGCGACCTGTCCATCGCCGAATGGATTTTTTCCAAATCACTCAAGTGCAATTCATCATCAGGAACTCCCCAAAAGTCAGGATTGTAATGAGTGTTGTGCATGGGGTAGGTGTGCATCGAAATAAAATCAACGGCTTTTATAAGTTCATCAAGTTCCGGCTTGTGATATTCTGTTCCACCTCCTCCCCATGAAGAAAAATCGTCGGATGAGGTAATCCACAGGGTTTCAGGCAGCTCACCTTTTCTTTTCAGGGTCTGCAAGTGGTTCACCCAGTGCAGTATGATAGAGGGTTCAACCCAGTATTCCTCAGCCCAGTGTACCATAGCTTCGTTACCCACTGCAATGATTTTCACGATATCGGGATATTGTTGTGTGAGCTCAACAGCCCTGTCTATCTCCACGGCATTTCTAGGGCTGTCTTCATCCCGGATTCTTTCGGGCTCATCGGTCCAGGCATTTTTAGCATCAATCCATGCACCAAGCATCAGGTACATTTCAAAACCGGGAATCTCCTGTCTGATTTCACGAATTGCTTTGAGCAGATTTTCAGCTTCACCATAATGCACATTATACGTGCGAAGCAGCCTTACGCCCATTGCATGCAGTATCATCAGATCCTCCTTTATCTGCGGTATGGTTGGCTGGATATCACGCGTTGTTTCACGATAAGCTCCAAAAGAGATAGCCTGATAATCGGGATCACCGAGAATTTTTTCTGCTGTAATCTCAATTGATGAAAAATCCAATTTTTTCTGATCAGAGCATGATGCCATTAAAATCACCAACAGGGTTAGTATCAGTATTGAGGTTATTTTTTCATTTTTCATTGAATTATCGTTTTAAGCGGCTTTTATTCAAAAACACAGAAATCTTTTTAATTTTACCAGTACGATGGAAAATGTCAGTGCTTGTTTGCCGGTCTAGATTCAGCCCATCAAATTGATCCGTTTTTCCATTTTGTTGCTCTATTTGAATGCTCTCCTTTACCCCTAATCGATAGATTACGGGAACCTGGCAAATTGAAAAGCAGAGAGTACCGGCTGGTACAGATATCTTTTCATGCTGCTGTTTTATATGAATAAATTCAAGTTCACCATCATCTTCCCTGAACTCAGTCTTACGAAGCATCACCGGGTCAAAACGAAGCTCCCCCTTTTCTACAGAGACACCCAATTCGAATAATGACGTGATGATATCTTCCTTTACCTGCCCTGTCATTCCGGGCTGTTGTGCACCGCGGTGGGCCGGTGTATGTGAATATGCATCAGTGGGAAATGCTCCGTGAAGTTCCGGTTTTTTGTGTATTCCAAGCCCCTCACCAATTTCATAAAAATGATTGAGCAGTCCGCTTCGAACATCATCAGCACAGGGAGTATTAAATGCTTTCACAGCAACTTCTGCCACAGCAAGATAGAGCTTGGAAACCATGTGCCAATAAATGGAGCCAAGGCCCTCGTAAGCAAAAAAGGTTCCTGAGCGGCCGGTAAATGCTTTATGATTGAAAACCTCCTCGAAGATATTCAATACAGTGCTTTCATCTTCTTTTACCAATGCCCTGTACTCAGTCTCTTTCAATTTTTCGAGCGCTGATTTTACATCTGCTGCATTTCTGAAATTGCCATTAAAATGGTACCCACCCCTGATATCCTTGATTATGAGCTGCCGGTTACCATCTTTAGTGAGTTTCGTAAGCAGTGCCGATTTTTCAACAGAACTTTCCGGTATGTTATTTTTATCCAGGAAACCAGGCAATTCTCTGTTTGGGTAGAGTATATAGCTGTTTTGGTCTGCCCTGTACAATGAACTGTTTCGCAGAGCGTCCAAAACCTTAAGGGCTTCATCAAAACGTGGATATCCTGAACTGAGAATGGCAACTTGCCCTTCAAGCATTTCACTTAACCATGATATGGATATGCCATCTTCTTCCATACTCATGATATTGTATGAATGATAGAGGCCATCACTCCTGCGGTTCGCATTAATAGAGTGCTCCATAAATTGAAGTGAATCATTTACAAATGATGAAAGCTGATCCAGCTTGATCGCAGATTTTTTCCCACTGAAACCATTTCTGTAAATCCGGTTTCTGAATCTGCTGCCGGCCTGGCCAAGCAAACAGGTAATTTTTTTTCGGTCCGCATCACTAATCGCACTGTTAAGCAGCCCTTTGTGTTCAGCTACAACCTCATTAAGTTCATGGAAAAGCTCAAGAAGTTCGTCTGAAATATAAACCTGTTCCAAATCCATATTTGAAAACAGATCTTCAAAAAATTTCAGAAATCTACTCAGATAATAGAGCGTTACCATGGAAACTCCATTACCTACCAATGCATTGTTTGCATCATTCCACTCCGGACGCTGGGTGTTCATCCAAATGCCGCCTTCCGGGATGAAATTTGAAATCTTCGAGAGAGTAGTGGCTAATATTTTCTCAAGAAAGTTTACATGATGGATTTTTCCCAGCGAATTTTCAAGTAGTGCTCCATCAGCACCTTTTTGAGCTACTTTTTCCCGAATTGTACGATCACTCTCTTCATCAAAATTGATCGTATTTTTGGGATCGGCTGCAATCTCTTCATACGATTTTATCCGATATGGTACATTGGCATAAACAAAAAGATCTTCGGTAAACAGCTCCGTAAGTGCATCCGGTTCGTGCATCTGATAAAACTCGAGCAGCTTTAGCAGATAGATAATCTGATGGTCGCCCCAATAACCGATATACGACCATGGATTATCGTGTTCAATGGTCTCCCAATCGAATCCGCCTTTGGTTACACGGTAGGGGTTATATCCATCAAAGGTAGACGTATTCAGGAATTTGAAAATCATGCCATCAATAAAGCCCGGATAGGAGTGCGCAAGTGCTTCCCAGTTTTGGAACAGGTCGCGCCAGTTGCCTTCATAATCGAGAATTTTTGATCCGTCGGTTTCGTTTTGAGTGTTGATGGTAAAGTAATTCCATGGACGGCTCGGGTCTCCGTGTCGCCTGCTGAACTTCAGCGGCAGATACTCCCGGCAGAGTCTTATCAGGTCGGGATCATTGCTCTCTTTGAGCAAGCTTTTTAGTTTATACCTGTCCAGCACATCATCAAGGCTATTGATATATTCGCGATTCCGCTTAAGCACATCTTTGCTGGCGTTGGCGAGATAGGATGTCAGATCCTTTATCTCAATTTGATAGTTATCATCGAATATCCCGCCGCGCATGATGTTAAACAGAACATTAGAAAAATGTCGCGCATCCTTCAGGGCATCTGATGTCAAGCGAAGGCCATCAGCCCCTGCAATGAGCTCTTTTAGCCGTTTGCTTCCTCGTTCTATATCCTCATCAATGCGTGTTTCCAGGTCAACGCAATCTTTGATCTGTTGGTCAAGATCAATAATCTGTAC
>PWLN01000133.1 GCA_003559375.1 Balneolaceae bacterium
CCTTTTGTATCGGTTTTCGTAACAGTTTCCCTTTTACCATTCTCGAACCTGCCATCACCCATTGTTACTTTCATCAGGACTTTCACACCCTCAACCGGGTTATCATATTTATCGGTAACAATGATGGTTACAGGTTTTTCAAGCTTGTTACCCGTTAATCCGGCCTGGTGATTATTAATTAGCTTCATATTTTCGGGTTCAGCAGGAACAACTTCCGTTTTCACGAGAGTTTTTACCTGATTATACTTGCTATCTGCACACCTGATCAATATTCTTTTCTCACCAATTTTTTCATCTGTTGCCCAGTCGAATATTGCTATTCCATCAGAGCCCGTTTTAATAGTTGCCTTACCCTGGTTTTTGTTAATTTCTCCTTTCCCTTCAACTACTACTTCAAGACCTGCAGATGGTACAGGCTTACCCAGTGTTCCCAATAATTGAATTTTAATATTGCGGATATTATCTCCGGCTTTTATTGGTTCGATTTTACTTATCAGGGTGATTTTTTCGGGTTCATTAACCTTTTCAATTACCCTTTCTGTTTCTTGAACTGCTGCTGGCTTAATTTCAGGTTTACCAACCTTTGCATCTGTTTCATTTGATCGCTTTGTATTGTTATTCGTCACAACAGAGGTGAATGTTTTTCCACCAGCTTGAACCGGATTTTCAGATAATTCAATTAAGCGAAATCGCAGTTCATCAGCTTTGGTCGTTACATTTTCAAGATGTCGGGAAAAATAACCTTCCGTAAATGTAGAACAAAAGTTAAGGGCTATACTCACTACAAGGCCTAACAAAGTAGACATAAGTGCATAACCCATTCCCACGAGAATGACCTCCCTTTCAAGTGTGCCGGATGAGAATACAAAAAACATCCCCCATACAGTTCCCAACAGGCCAAGTGCACCTGCTGTATCAGACAAAAAATCTATACGGTTTTTAAATGTATTGAAATTAAGTTGTTGAATTGAATTGTAATTGGAAATTTCATCGTGCAGATAATCTGCGTTCCTGTTGGTTTGAAAAACATTCAGCAGTTTTGCCATGATTCTGGATAACAAGTAATCTGACTGGTTCGCGATTTTTGAACTTATTTCATTCAAAGATAGGTGTTGAAATGAAGTTTGCTGCAATTCTGACTCTAATTGCTGGTCGTTATAGAGTTCATACGTCCGGTAACTGATTAAAAAGATGCCAGCAATGAATATTCCATAAATCGGGTACCGAATTGGGCCTGCCTGTGCTATTAAATTCCAAATGCTTGATGATTCAATTTCAATGATATCCTCATCATTTAATTCATCAGTAATTTCTATAGCATCCGGACTACTATCCTGATCCTGGGCTCTTATATCAGGCGCTGCCAATATCAGCAGGATAACGCACATTAATATCAGAGTGATTACATGAGTTAGTTTAGGCATGATTTTTAGTTGTTTTTTAAGATTACATCTATTCTATCCGGATCCGTTGGGATTCGGGTTATATCCTTTGTTATATCAATCAATATATTTCGTTGTATCTTTTGCACATATAAATTTCTGAACCTGGACACATTCTGCTGACCGTTCTCATTTGTCCAGCGGAGATTATATCTGTACAGTCCGGGTTCGATGATATTGCCATTCGAATCCCTCCAATCCCATTCTATCAGATCCGGAACATTCCCGCTGTCACTTATTTGGTTGATCAGTTGGCCCTCATCATTATAAATCCTTAACGCCCAATTATTAACATTCATAGGTGATGTGAAAATTGGTCTGATTACCGCATATTCAGGATCAAGCCTCAAAACCTGTTCATCCCTGAAAAGGATACTGTAGTCAACCGGTGTTTGGTAAAGAACAGAATCTTCTTCACTTACCAGGGAAATATTCGAAACGAATACAGGGAGTTCACCATCTGCTCTCAGCTCATTTCTAAGGCCGGCTGCCCTGATTTCGGTCCCCTCATTTATCATTATTTGAAGCTCATGTATGCTTTCTTCAGAAAGGAAAGACCTGAGCAGATCTATGGTATTCTGGTATTGCTCTGATACAGGAACCGTTAACTCAACTGTTTCCGGTATTGGTGCCATCACCGGAGTTTTTTCCTGATAAGGTGTTCTTCCAAGATCTGGATATTCATCAAGCCTGCCGATATCATAGGCTGAAAGTGAAGCAAGATCGGCTTCTGTAACAGTTGTTTCATCGACTCTGCGTGTCAGGTTGATTTCATAGAATCGCAGGTGTTCGGTATCAGAGTTTAAAAGAATGGCTGCTGGAATAACAGGAGCTGTTCTGGAACGGCTCACTACCGGATGTATGGCAGCTGGATGACGCCGATCGGGCAGCGGGGGAACACGATTAAATTCATACACAAGTGAAAACATATGTGATCCACTCGTATTTCCGGCAAGTTCATTTAATGGGAGCTCATATTGATAATTAACACTGAATCCATCAAACAGCCGTGCTTGTGCTTCGATGTAACCACTGTCAAAATTCATATTTGCACCGGCTCTCACATAATATCCCTGGGTTGAGTAGGCTTCAATGTGGGTTCTGTTTTGAATTCCATACCGGCCATGAATGAGTTCGAAGGTGCCTTTCAGGAGGCCAAAATTGTAACTGATTGCACCAAAAATCTCCATGGGTTCATTTGCCCCGGTACCGGAGATCGAAAGGTCTGGTTCGTTAATATTTCTTGCACCGGCTCCGATTTCGAGGTCGGCTATTGGCCTCGCATAAATTCCCAAAGCTGTATTAAGGGAGAATTTGGAAAAACCGTCCTGAAAAACCGGGTCACCAAAATCAAAATCCACAAAATTGTCCTGGTTGTAACCTATTTGATGCAAGGAAAGATTTGCTCCCACCGATATTCTTCTGAGAATTTGTACCGATGCCGAACCTCCAAACTGAGCTCTGCTGAAAATGGGGCTATCGAAGTATTGAACCTGTATTCCACTACCAAAACGGCTTCCTATCATTCTTGGTGATGATAGGGTGAAGTAGCCTTGCCTGTAGTCAAAATTTGAATTCTCAAAAAATCCCATATGATACGCTTTTACACCCAGGGCAAAATGAGTTGGCTGAAAAGAGATGAGTGCAGGATTTGCGAAAATGGATTTGCTATCCATTATGCTGGTTGAGGGGCCATAGATAAAATCCTGGCTAAAGACAGGATTTGTCAGATATGCCGTAATGAAAAATAAAATCAGGATTCTTTTTTTGAACATTGGTTGAACTCTTATCATTACAAAGCCAGCGTTACAGCGCCTCTTATTATTAAATTATTATTGTCTTCCACGATATAGAGATAGACCCCCGGTTGCAGTAAATTGCCATTATCATCAGTGCCGTCCCATTGAAGGAAATATCCTCCAAACTCATCACCTCTCAGAGTTTTAACCAGCCGGCCATTAAAACTGAAAATCTGTATTCTCGGATTTACAATGTTTGCCAGTTGAGTTAAATCAAATTCTACAACATCGTTAAATCCATCATTATTCGGAGTAAACGGGTTTGGGCTAACTCTGGCCTGGCCTTCCGTTATATTTATATTGATGGATATTTCATTATTCGCAGTATTCGTTTCTTCAACTTCATCATTCGGGTCAATAGTAAACGTAATGGTTGAAACACCGGTTTGGGTAAAAGAGTGAGTAAACGGGTAGGCTATACTTTGCCCGGGTTGAATGCTTTCTGTTACCCGAATGTTACTTTCTACAAGGCCGTTTACTGCAAATGTAACATCAAAAGGCTGATTTACAGGAACCTCGCCATCAAGCCTTAACACACCTTCAAAGTTATAAGGAACTCCAAGAAAATAATTGGTCTCAAAATCTGTAGAAGTAAGATTGACAGCAACCAGGTCAGGCAGAGGATCTCCTACTTCCCCTCTCAGATTGATGATAAATGTTTGAACTCCGCACACGGAGTTCACTCTTACAA
>PWLN01000344.1 GCA_003559375.1 Balneolaceae bacterium
GCTTATAGATCAAAGATCCCGTCTGATTTTTGATTACGGAGGCAGTATGACACCTGTACACATTATCATTGAAGATCTGGAAAAATTATGAGCCTATTTCACCTCTACATCCCATCCTTTCTCTTTCTCGCATTTTTGTTTGTTATTTCGTGTAACAGTGAACAAAATCAGATTGGAACTACCGAGTATGTTTTGCCTGACGATGGTATTGCCATTGAAGGAGCCTGGGCGAGACCGGGGCGGGAAAATGGCGTATCGGCTGTTTATCTGAATGTGCTGAATGGCTCTTCGGAAACCGATACACTGATTGCTCTTTCATCACCCATAGCCGGTTTAACAGAACTTCATGAGACATTCGACCGTGGTGATGGTATGATGGGAATGCGTGAGGCAGAAGAACCATTTTTTCCCGGCAGGAGTGTAACCGGCATGGAACCAGGTGGACTGCATATTATGCTGATGCAACTAAAAAATGCTCTACTGGAGGGTGATGAAGTGGTTGTAAATCTTAGATTTGCCAACGCAGGTGAAATCAGTGTAACGGCACCGGTCAGATCACCGTAATTTCCTATTTCAATAGTTGGCTTCAGTTCATCTCGAGTTCAGCTTTTTCAGCACTAAAGCCTACTTCTTCTGATTTTTCCTCACCCAGTGCTTTTTCCATTTCCGACCGCAGCTTTTGAATGGATAAACCGCTTGAGAGCGCACCGTTTTTGGCAATTGAAATACGCCCGGTTTCCTCAGATACAACAACAACAAAAACGTTATTCGTTTCGCTGATACCTACAGCAGCCCTGTGACGAGTGCCGAAAACCGTTGAGATATTCGGATTCTGAGAAATAGGCAAATAACAGCTTGCCGCGACAATTCTGTTGTTTCGGATAATTACAGCCCCATCATGAAGGGGTGTATCTTTCTGAAAAATGGTTTGAATCAGCTCTGCATTCACATGGGCATCAAGTCTAACTCCCACATCCACAAGGTCTTGCAATGATGATGTGCGGGCAAATACAATGAGTGCTCCTGTTTTAGTCTGAGCCATATTTCGCACAGCCTCAATCACTTCATTGATCATTGTATCGGAACCCACTCTTCCAATAAACCTGTCGAAGGAGGTATTCTGGCCGAGATTATAAAGCAGCTTTCTGATTTCCGGCTGGAAAATGATGAATACAGCAAGAACCCCCACATCCAATACACTGCGCAGCATAAAATTTAATGTGGAGAAACCCAAAAGGCTTACACCAGCATTCAATAGAATGATAAAGAGCAAACCCAGTGCTGCTTGTATGGCAAACGTACCTCTTATCCATCTGTACAGATAGTACAGTACGAGGGCAATGACCAGCGTTTCGAGCAGGTCTTTGATGCCGAAATCTATGAATCCGATAGGTATCAATTAAATCGTAGCTATATTAAATGATCGAATATACGTAATGGGTTTATGTAAAAGTTGCAATACAAAATAAACTGGCAATTTAACGCTGTATCAAATTGTTGTGTTACTTTAAAATACACATATATAAAAAAAAACGTTGCGTTACTGACTTATTGATTCAAAAATGTCAATCGAATCAGCTGCTTCTTTAACATCGTGTACTCTGAGTATACGGGCACCATTCATAAGACAGTGGTAATGCAACGCAATAGTGCCGGCAAGCCGGCCTTCCGCCTTCCGGCCTCCTAATATAGCACCGATCATTGATTTTCTCGAAGCACCTGCCATTACCGGGTAACCATACTTCATGTAAGATTGCAAGCTATTTACAAGTTTCAGATTGTGCGCCAGTGTTTTCCCAAAACCAAAGCCCGGGTCAAGGATAATACTTTTCACACCCGCATCTGTAAGCTTAGAGATTCCATTTTCAAAAAATGTTCCAACCTCGGCAACTACATTTTCATAGGCCGGGTTGTTTTGCATTGTTTTAGGATCGCTAATAGAATGCATCAATATATATCCGGCATTGTATTCTGAACATAAATTTGCAAATTCGGGCTCTTTTCTTAACCCGCTCACATCATTAACAATATGAGCCCCTGATTTCAAAGCTTCTTTTGCAACCTGATATTTCGTAGTGTCGATTGAAAAAATCGTATCACTGAATTCCTGTATGGCTTTATTTAGAAGCGGCAGTACTCTTTCCATTTCGGTTTCAACGGTTACAGGGTCGGAACCGGGGCGTGTTGATTCACCGCCAATATCGATAATCGAAGCTCCATTTGAAATCATTTTACCGATTTGTTCAAGAGCATATTCAAAATTCAGAAACCTGCCACCATCAAAAAAAGAATCCGGAGTAAGATTCAATATCCCCATCACTACCGGTTTTTCCAGGTTGAGATAAGTATCTCTCAATTCAATTTTTTGGGAGTGGCCATCAAGCCTTGTCATACACTACTTAAAGATGAAGCAAACGTTCAGCATAGATATATTGAAAGCGCTTTTTTAGATGTACAGAGTTCTTATTCCTGTTAAAAAATCAAAGAAGACGGTTTTAATCCCAGTCTTCTTTCAGGTGCTCCAGTTTTTCTTCTTTCTCAGCCCATTCGTCGGCATCAGGAAGAGAATCTTTGGTCTCATTTATGACATGATCTTCCCATTGTTCAGCAAGCCGCTCGTTCAGTTCGATATAATGTTCCCATTTTTCAGGAACTTCATCATCCGGGTAAATAGCCTCTACAGGACATTCCGGTACACAAGCGTCACAGTCTATACATTCAAGAGGATCGATTACAAGAAAATTTGGCCCCTCCCTGAATGCATCAACCGGGCAGACAGCTGCACAATTGGTGTATTTACAGTTAATACAGGGTTCAGTTACTACGTATGCCATTCAATTGTTATTGAAATTAATATTAGGAATAAGAAGAGCGTAATTTTATACGAAATCATAATAAGATGCAATCCAAACATGAAAGAAATCCGATTACCGGAGAAGATGGTACAATTCACCGGCTGAACCATCGTTAGGCGCCGGCTCAATTTTCAGTAAAGCTGCAAGAAGTTCATATATATGAATGGATTCTATTGGAGGTACGATTTCTCCGATTTTAAAATCCGGGCCACTCGCTGCAAAAAAAGTAAACATTTCGGGTGCCAGATTATCATAGCCATGGGTTCCGGGCAATACACCACGCCGTTGGAAAAACGGCCTGATTGTGATAGTAAATCCCGGATCTGCAAGAATCAGAATGTCCGGAATACGGTAATGATCCCGAAAATGAAGGCGTTCCGGTATTTCTTCACGCAAATAAACCCTGTAGTTCTCTTGATTTTCTTTTAAAGCCAGATAAACTTCCTCCGTTTTTCCTTCAGCCGGTTTCAGCATACCGGCAGGCGACCATGAAACCACATCCACATCGTTCAGGTTGATGATTTCATCCAAAAAAATCACCCGTTCTTCATTGGTGGCAGCCATACCATGATCTGAAACCAGTATAATATTGAGATTTTCTGCGAGGCCGGTTTCTTCCACTTTTTCGATCAAATACCCAAGAATACCATCCATTTCAACGACTGCTGCATCAACCTCAGGTGAATCCGGGCCATGACGGTGCCCCCTGCTGTCAACAAAACTGAAATAAAGGGTTGCAAAATCTGCCTGCACATCACCGGCCGGATCAAGCCATGTCATTACGCTGTCAATTCGTACGCTGTCGGGGATTGATCCGTCGTAGTCTACCCATTTGGTGGGCTGAATTCCGTTTATAGATGCTTCAGAACCTGGCCAGAAAAATGTAACTGCCGTTTTTCCCTGTCTTTCTGCTGTTGCCCAGATCGGTTCACCTCCCCACCAACGCTCGTCATTAGGCGATGAATCCGGCGGACCATAACTAAAGTTTGCATCCAGTTCATAATCATAAAAGCTGTTCGCAATTATGCCATGATTTTCAACATACAATCCTGTAACGATGGACCAGTGTGTTGGAAAGGTATTTGTAGGGAATACCGATATCAGGTATTCAGCCTGAACTCCATTCGATAGAAAGAGATCAAAATTTGGTGTTTCGTTTCTTTCGATGTATTCGTTCATGAAGCCATCGATAGAAACGAGTAGTACGGGGTGTGATGCCTCATCCGTTATTGTTGATGAATGATATTCGCTTTCAATGCATGAAACAGATGCAAATACCACAACCAATAAGACAAATGGTGTATATAGAAATTTGTTGTTTTTTAATCTCTTCATAAAAAATCTATTACGTTTTCAAAATAGTAATTTATCGAAATAGTACCTCGATAAAATCCGAATAACCAAAGTAAAGACACTTCCAAACCAGGAAAGATTTGAAGTGATTATGTCTATAGAAATATGGTGTCCCAATAAGAAATCGGGTAGGAAGATAGGGATTATAAAAAAAGGACGGCTGGCAAGCCAACCGTCCTTCGGGAATTGGTTTTCGATTAGAATCTGCTTTTAGTTAAACATATATCGAACACCGAATTGCGCACTCCAGGTGTTAGCTATGCTGATGTTTTGCCTGAAGCTTTCATCAAGGTCACGTCCGGCTGGATAATTTACAGTAAACCGTGCATTACCAGATGCATCCATTCCCTGATATACCATTGGGTTACGTTGTACTGGAACTTTAGAAACGCCCCATTCACTGTTAATGAGGTTACCAAGATTCAGCACATCAAACGTAAGCTGCAATTTGTGCTGACCTCTGAAGAGGTTTACGTCTTGAGCCACCCTGAAGTCCACTCTGTGCAGCCATGGGAGTTTGGCACCATTACGCTCGGTTATTTTTCCGCGCATATCGCTCAAATAGGGATCCTGTGAAATAAAGGCATCCAGGTCTTCCCACTGCTGCTGGGCAGTTCTAACGAGATTGCCTTGCCTGTCGACGAGATCGATGAGCTGGGCATCATTAAAGGATTCAGGAACATACATCAGACGTACCCCTGAACCATCGCCAAAGCTTCCAGAATATGTATAGCTATAACGTCCCTGATCACCACCAATGTAAATAAATGAGAATCGTGTAAGGTTATTACGGCTGATCGTTCTGGTATCGTATGAAACCTGTGCCACAATTCTATTTGGTGTGTCAAAACGTGAATAACCTTCTTCAGGGTTATTTCTGTCGATTAGAGCAACATCCGGCCAGAGAGATTGAGCCTGTGAACCGCCAATCAAACCGTAATCACGCGCTTGGCTTCTGGTGTAGTTTATATTTGCATAAAGGCCAAAGTCCCAGGTCTTCTCAATTCCAAAGTTTAAAGAGATGTATGAACCTTTATTAATGTTGGTAAGATAATACATCTCTCCAATTGCGAATTCAGTTTCACCATCTTCATTAATAAATTCGGTACCCGGAACCCCCTGTCTGTATAGTGGATAAGCATTACCGGCAACATTTGCTGATGCTCCTGTTCTCTGGTGCCCAAGGTTTACAGCAAGCGGGCTGTTGAAATCTTGTCCATAAATAAATTCAACGGTTCCGATAAAACCTCTTCCAAGTCTTTGATCCAATGCGATATTTGATCTCCAGACTTGTGGTAACTTGAAGTTATCGTCGGTAATATTTATCTGGCCGGGTATTTCTGCGTCTAATGTAGCCGGATCTGGCCGATAGAAATTAACATCATCCTGGAAACCCTGCCACTGTGGGGCCACTCCTCTTCCCCAGTCATTTGCAAAATAACCACGCTGGCCGCGTGTTACACCGTTCGCATTGATCTGGTTTGAAATCCAAACAAATGGCAGCCTGCCGGAGAAGATACCCGTTCCACCGCGCAACTGCGATGATCGATCACCCCTAATATCCCAGTTGAAGCCAATTCTTGGAGACCAAATTGGATTCAAGCTTGGGAAACTGCTTACATCAGGTGTAATATTATCACCTCCTCTCGGATTTGTCAGACTCAAGTTCAGGCCTTCAACAGAAGTGTTTCTGGGTGCATCAACCGGGTAAAACGGTAAATCAACACGCAGTCCAGCTGTAATCTTTAAATCAGGATTCAAAAAGAACTCATCCTGAACATAGAGCCCAAGCTGTGCAAAGTTCACTTCATCAAGTGGTAGTGTCGTGGGATTATCCTGGTCAAACGTAAACCCGATTGCAAAGTGTGAAGGCAATACATCCGGATTTCGATTGATTACCGATTCCACAAAGTCATCGTATGTTGCATAACGATACCAGGAATTCCAAACCGGGTTAAATGCATTCGCGAAGGTCATTAATTCGAAATTCGCACCTGCTGTGATAGTATGCCTGCCTGCAAAGTAAGTCAGGGTATTGGAAATATTAAATGTGTCATTTTCCAACAGGTTACCCACAGTAAACAGTTCGTTACCTAACGACATATAGTATACATTCGGATTGCCTTCGAGAGGCTCCATTACTTCGATCATTGGGAATGTTGCGCCTCCCGGTACACTTCGCTGTGGATCGGTAACCCATGTATAACCAACCCTGAAGTTGTTCGCAAGATTATCTGAAAAAGCAGAGTTTAATTCTGCAACAATGGATGTGATTACATTATCTATAGAATAATTTGCGTTACGGAAGGTGATTGCTTCAGGACCGAAACGGTTCGTATTTCTATGCCTTTCAGAGCCAGGAAAACCCCTGATGCTATTTCCGTTGATGTTAACGTCACGGAAACTGTCGAAGCGGTTAAAACGTACCATTGCTCGATGTTGGTTGCTGATATTGTAATCAAGCCTGGCATTTAATCTAAGAGCTTCATTTCCAAAGCCAATTTGTTCAAAACCACCGGTATTATACCCATAGAGACTTTGCATTTGTTCTCTGACAAACTCAGCCTGCTCAATGGGTACTCGCGTAATTTGCTGGCCGTCCGGAGTTTGTCCAGGCCTGAGTGCCAGTCGATTATCGCCCGGATTGTCAGCTTCTTCTTGTTCAACTGAAACAAAGAAGAAAAGCCTGTCACGTATGATTGGCCCACCAAGTGAAACACCAGACACTCGTGTAAATGAATCATCTATACTCAATTCATTATCGCCAATTTTATCGCCAATCAAATCCTGATTTCTATAGAACGTATAAAGTGTACCCCTATACTGATTGGTCCCGCTTCTAGTGATAGCATTTACATTAGCACCAGTAAATCCGCCCTGGCGCACATCATAGGGAGCCAGATTGATCTGAACTTCTTCAATGGCATCCAGACTGATTGGATTTCCTCCGGCAAATTGAGCAGTACCCAAACCAAAATTATTGTTGTATACGTTGCCGTCAACGGTGTAGTTGTTGAAGCGGTTGTCCCGACCGGCAAAACTTGAACCACTGCTTTGGGGTGTAAGTTTTGTCAGGTCATTGATACTTCTGGAAATGGTTGGCACATTTACAATGCGGTCGGAAGTCACGCTTGTACCTGCACCTGTTCGTTCCTGATTAAAGATTCTGTCTTCAAGAGCAGTAACTACGAGTTCATCAAGCTCAATGGCCTCGGAGCTAAGCCTTGCACGAAGGTTATACGTTTCACCAAGTGCCAGGAAAACATCTTCAACAACATACGAACGGAATCCGACAAATGAGAAGGTAATTGTGTACGGGCCTCCTACCCGCATGTTTGATATTCTATAGCTGCCATCGGCACGCGTTGATGTACCATAGGTTGTTCCTGAAGGTACATGAACTGCTATAACTGTAGCTCCCGGTAATGTTTCGTCAGTATCATCCAAAACAATACCTGTGAGTGAAGCTGTTGTGACTTGAGCTTGTACAGGCTGTACAAACACTGCCAACAGAACCACAATGGCCACTACAAAAAAGGAAAGGTATCTGTTAAACATATTTATGTTTGTTTGGTTATTAGTTAAAGAAGAATATAGTATTGCCATATTATCCTGTTATTAACAATACCATCAAATTTACGGCTTTTGAGATAATTAATTCTTTAATCAATTAACTTTTAGAACCTCAGAAATGTACCCTTATAGCTCGTTAAGCGCATTTTATTTAGTGTGTTGAAAAGATGTGAATAAGTTTTTGCCAAATCCGTGCGGATCTGTGCGATAAGCATGAATTTTACAATAAAAGACCTTCTTTTCCGGCCTGCAATCCATTACTGATGGTTCGTTTATAGAACGATTTCAACCGTTCTTGAGGAATACCGAGATAGTAACCAAACCATATCATTGTAAAAATCAATTGCAGCCTTACAGGGCCATTTATCCTGTATTTCCTTGCTGAAGTAGTCACCGGTTGCTGTATCACATCAAATCGGCCCTCCTTTTTTATACGACTGATAATCTCCTGGTCTTCCATCAACAGATGTAATTCATCAAAGCCACCGATTTTATGAAAAACGTCTGCTTTTATGTAGAGGCTTTGGTCACCAAACCGAAGAAAAGATGTTTTCAACCTGGTAAACCAGGAATAGAAATTCAATGCGGGATGATTCCAGTCGAATTTCAGGATAAAGCAACCACCAGAAGCACCGTTTCTAATCGAAGAAATTATCGATTCATCGAACTGTACCGGTGGTTTTGTATCTGCATGCAAAAAATAGAGAATCGGATTTACAGCGGCTTCAGCTCCACGGTTCATCTGGAAAGCACGGCCGGCTTTAGCGGTTTCAATAACTCTTACACCCAATGATTGCGCAAGTTCTACTGTATTGTCTGAACTGCCACCATCAACAATTATGATTTCACCGATTTTACCTGCCTGATGTTTTTGAAGAGTCCTGATTAAGCCAGGCAGCGTACCGGCTTCGTTAATGCAGGGTATGATAACTGAAATGCTATCCTTCATTGTAGAAACTGCTTTTTTCAAGATCTTCAACGGTATCGATATCGTTTAGCTCTCTCAATATTGCCACTGAACGTAAGTTTTTCCCGGCATTGTCAAGGCTTTGACTGAGCACACTACCCGTACTCCATGCAACACGCTCAAAAAGCGCCGGTTCATACTCAGACATACCCAGCAAATAATATCCGCCATCCTCTGAGGGGCCAAATACAACATCATGGGCCTTCAGTTTTTGAAATGCTTCGTTAAGGATCTCTTCAGTCAATCCCGGACAATCACTTCCAATGATGATAACTTGTTTGTACCCGGCTTCAAACGCCTCATTGAAAGCATATTTCATTCTATCGCCAAGATGATGACCCTGCTGTAGCTTCTTATTAAATTTTGTTTCATCCACACCATCATTGTTTTCAGTATAGTCTGAGTACCAAACTTCTCTTGAGGCATCCGTACTGGCAGCTACCTCAAGCGTATGATGCAACAATTTCAGGTATATCTCCAGCGCTTTATCTTCTCCGATATCTGCAGCCAGCCTGGTTTTCACACGGCCGGCAATTGCATTTTTAACAAATATCATCAGCAGTTTTTTCAAATTCCCAAAGATTTTATTTTGATAATGAATTACAACAGACAAACCTTAATATGGTTATATCTGTTTCTGACATGAAACAATTTTTCGTTTGAACTGTAAAAACATATGTTTCGAAAAGAATATTCATTCTATATAAATACAAATTCGTACTGAAAGTATATATGAAAAGTTTTATAACCGCTTTATTTCTCATTGCCGGTTCATTACTCTTGAATACAAACGCAGATGCACAAAACAGGCCGGGCAGTACCGAGCTTGGAATCATTCTTGGGGAACCAACCGGAATCAGTTTTAAATCCTGGCAATCAGGAAGTACAGCGATTGATGCCGCTGTTGCCTGGTCGTTCGGCAGGAATGAATCGGTACATCTTCATGCTTCCTATCTGGTACATAACAATCTTGCTGTAGACAGTGGCACCCTTTACTTTTTTTATGGTATCGGGGCCAGAACACTTTTGCGGGATGACCCAAAATTTGGCGCAAGAATACCTGTTGGACTGCAATATATTTTCCCATCTACCAGGTTAACCATGTTTTTTGAAGTTGCTCCTACAATGGACCTCATACCATCCACAAGTTTCGGAGTAAACGGGGGAATTGGAGTCCGGTATTTTCTCTGAGAATGTGCGTTAAGAGCAGTTATCTTTATTAGACAATGGACAAAAGATGATTCAGGATTGGTTTTGTTGCAAGAGTTTGTGGGAATTTTTTAAAAAAATTGCAGGAAAAATTTCTCAGATTAAGTTCATGCATGTAACTATGTGTCTGTACTTTGTTCATAGTTTAATGTCTTTATTTTTCATGTCTTTATTGGGGTGCAAGTGCAAGGGGCGCTAACACCAGGGCACAAGCCCCGTGGGGATAAACGAGACGCTTGCGCCATCCAGTGGGGAGGTTGTCTATTGTCTATAGACTAAACATCCCTCTTTATCTTATCGATCTCAATTTCGAGTTTTTGCAGTTTCTCTTCTTTTTTATTGAGATTCTGTTCAGCGTTGTCAATCCGGTTACGGACATCATCGAGCAGTGAGCTGCCTTTGCCTGAAGGTTTGAAATAACTGAGTGACTCCTTCATCTGTATCAATTCACTGCTCATCTTGCCGATTTCCTTGCGAAGCTTATCCGCCTGATCCTGTTTTCGCTTAATATCTTGCAGATCATCTGTTGAAAAATGTTCTACATTTTCTTTACCGACAATATGTGCAGCGGACTTTGTAGCCCTGAAACGTTCATATATGGTATCACAGATCTCCCGGTATTCTTTCCATAAGCGGTTTTTGTGTTTAATTGGAACATACCCGGCCTTTTTAAACTCCGTTTGAAGTGGTTTAGCAAGCTCTACGGCTTCGATCGGGTTTTCATGAGACATGAGTTCTTTTAGCTGCTCTAAAACGCTTTCTTTCTCCTTAAGATTGTCTTTTCTTTCCTCTTTTACCTCTTTAAAGAATTCTCGCCTGCGATCATAAAAGTGATCCATTGCCCCTTTAAATTTTTTCCAGATCTTTCCGGACTTACGTCTTGGAACGGGTCCTGCAGCTTTCCATTTGTCCATCAGCCGCTGGAATTCCCTGTGAGTATCTTCCCACTCTTCAGATTCCTTAAGCGTTTCGGCTTGTGTTATGAGAGCTACTTTTTTATTGTAATTTTCATCTTCCTGCTCCCGAAGCTGGTCAAGGTTTTCACTCTTCTTTTCATTGAAAGAATCCGTAGCTGCTTTGAATCTGTCCCATAATTCATTTTCATCTTTTTGTGGAAGGTTTCCGGTTTTCTTCCATTGCCGGTGCAATTTATTTACCTTTCGCGATGCTTCAGGCAGATCTACTGCATCGATAAGAGCTTCTGCCTCATCAATCAGTTTTTTCTTTTTCGAAAAATATTTTTCGATATCGTTGCGGTACT
Source organism: Balneolaceae bacterium (assembly GCA_003559375.1). GTDB lineage: Bacteria > Bacteroidota > Rhodothermia > Balneolales > Balneolaceae > Rhodohalobacter. The sequence continues at coordinate 11,219 of PWLN01000344.1, forward strand.
TCTTGTCGAATTTGAACCGCGATTTATGAAATTCATCCTGGGCAACATGAAATCTGTTCCATGTTTCCTGATTTTTTTCTGATGGAATACGCCCGATTTTTCGGAATTGGCGAACGTATTCTGCGAGCTTTTTATCCAGTTCTACCCAGTCTGATTTTTCGTCAACCGTTTCGAGGAATTTCTCCATTTTTTCGAGGATTACCAGTTTAATCGTCAGGTTATCCTCTTCCTGTTGTTTCTGTTTAACAAGCCGGTCTACTTTATGGTCCTCGAATACTTGCAGAAATACATTAAATGCCGAATCCAGCTTATCCTGCTCACCTGCAGGAAGCAGCCTGATCTGCTCCCATCTATTTCGTATTTTTGAGACTTCCCGGGTTAGGGTCCATTTTTCGTCTTCAATTATTTGTTTTAACTGCCTGAGAAGCTCTTTTTTCTTCTCAAGATTCAGTTCCCTGATTCTTTTTTGCTCTTCGTAGTGTGCCCGTTTTTTATCATCGAGTTCCTTACGGAGACTGTCAATCTGTTCGCGATAGGGTGTAAGGTCGATTCCTTCTGTTTCGGGCCCTTCTTTCCATTGGAGCTCGATGTTCTCAAACTCCATTGTAGCATAAGCCCAGTCCGTAATTTCTCCTAATGTAACAGCTTTTTCTGCGAGTTTTCGGTAATAAGTCTCATCCGTCTCAATTTCAGTCGCTTCATTCTGCGTGGCCTCATCTGAGATTTCAGTTTCTTCCAAGTCAGTTACTATGGGCTCTGGATCAGTCGTTTCTTCATTTTCTGAAGTTTCATTCGTCTCAACCTCAGCTTGGTTCTCTGCAGCAGGTTGAGCATCAGCATCGGTATCTTCTTTCTTTTCTGTAATTACCGGCTCATGATCAGAGGTTCCCTCATCCTCTTCCGGTGCAGATCCAACTGCAGGTACATCTTTATCATCCTGAATACCGGCTTCATTTGTTGCCGGTTCGGGTTGATCCATTTTACTTCGGAGCTCATCAAGCCTTGAGTCAACAGTAGATAACAGTGATTCAAAATCTCCGATTGCAGGTGCTGTTTTGGCATCTTCAATCAGCTTTTCGGCTTTTGATAAGGCTTCTTCAAACTCCTCAGATGTTGATTTTTCAATGCTATCAAATAAAGTTGTAAAAGAATTTTCAAGCTCAGTAAACGCCTTCTCAAGGACTTCTATCTCGTTTTCGAGGGCTTCAGGATCAACAGTGGCAATAACCCTCTCTTTAAAATGTTTGTTTTCTTTTAGTCTAACTTCACCGTCAGATGTAACAATAGCAAAGTCATTTTCAAATAGATAGTTAACCTGATCTTGTGTATTCATTGTTTTATCAGTCAAAACAGCCATATCAATTGGTTGCAAAATTACGGCCCGTAGCCTTCTATATAAGCTTTATAGTTTAACGAAGATTCGGTATGGAATCAACTTTTATGATGAAGTACCGATTGATAGTAAAACCATTTAGATTTGCCATTCGTTCTGAATAGTATTGTAACAATAGTCTATAGACTATAAACGATGGGTTAAGGTCACAATCTGGCCTAAAACAAAACAGCCCCTGAATTTGGGGCTGTTTTAAGAATCATAGGATTGTAAGGTTCAGATAACCTCGGTTACTCCTGGAACGGGAACCGGGTAATATCCATCTTCGAATGGTTGTACAGGAGCAGGAGTATCCCAGGTAATATCCTCCGGGAGAAGGTTATGATGCGGATAAAATCGCTTGTCACCATTCAGTGCTTCATCCCAGGTTAAAAATCTGCCTGAATACGTGGCCATAAAGCCCATAATACTTGCCATGGAAGACTTCGCGCCATGTTCGGTATCATCTATTCTATTTCCATTACGTATCGCTTCATATAGCTCGTCGTGTTCGATCTGATACGGGCTCCGGTCTTCTCTGCCATCATAATTAAAAATTATATTCTGTTGACGGTCTCTCTGAATTCCGTTTGATCCGCCATCGGTATAGATCGATCCTCTCGTACCCAGGAAATTTTCAGCCACCCTGTTCCAGCAATTCGGAATCTGACGGCATTGAGCCGATACGACTGCCCCACCCGGATATGTAAGTTCCACAAAATTATGATCAAATATCTGTCCATACTCTTTACCGGTACGCACTTCACGTCCACCCATTCCCTGGGCCGATATCGGATATTCTCCGACAAACCAGTTGGCAATGTCTATGTTGTGTATGAGCTGATCAAGCACCTGATCACCTGCCTGCCAGATGAAATGGAAGTGGTTCCGGATTTGATGCTCAAGTTCCGACCATTCGGGCTGCCGAGGCCTGAAGTAGAACGGTCCCTGGTTCCAGTAAACCTGTCCTGCTATGATATCACCGATCTCGCCTTCCTGTAGCCTACGATACATTTCACGATAACTGGACTGATATCTTCTTTGAAGTCCCACAACAACATTGAGCCCTTTTTCTTTAACCACTTCACCTGCCTCCAGAATTCTTCGAACACCGGCCGGGTCAACTGCTACAGGTTTCTCCATAAACACATGTTTTCCTTTTCTTGCTGCTTCCTCAAAGTGAAGCGGGCGGAAAAAAGTTGGTGTTGTCAGGATAACCACATCGGCAAGATCAATCGCATGTTTGTATCCGTCAAAACCCACAAATTTATGTTCATCAGGTACGGCAAGTTGTTCCGTACCTCCGAAACGCTGGCTTATTGCATTATAACTATCGGTAAGGCGATCTTCCAATATATCTGCCATTGCAACCAGTTTTACTCCTTTATCAGCATTGAGCGATTGTACAGCGGCACCGGTTCCCCTGTCACCACAACCAATTAATGCTACACGGATCGTATCACTGCCGGCGGCAAATGCACTGGCCTGAATGGGAAGTGACCCCAGAAGCAGGCCCCCCGCAGTAAGAGATGAAGCTTTTACAAAATCACGCCGTGTTAGTTTTTTACTATTATGGTTACGTTCATTATCCATGATATTGCCTGTATTTTTTTGTTTGCATTCTCCGGTATTCCGGCTTTAATCACTGCCATAAACAATTAGATATAATAATATGTTGTTAAAAGACAGTTAAGGCAGCTGCGCCCTGGGCTCAAATTATTTACATAAATAATTCGGGCTCATAGGTAAAAAAGTACATAAGCAGGCAATATCAATCAAACGTATTCTACTCTAATTTTCTCTGAAAAGATGAACATCCCTCTGTGGGAATGGAATACTGACTCCATTGGCATCAAATCTCTCTTTTATTTTTTTCGTGATATCAAATCTTAACGGCCACACATTGCTTCGGTGCGTCCATGGACGAACAGTGATATCTACAGAGCTATCACCCAAATTACTGATAGCAATGAGTGGTTCGGGTTCTTTCAGTACGCGTTCATCTTCGTCGATAATTTCACGAATAATTCGGATGGCTTTATCCATATCATCTCCATAACCTATACCAAACACCATATCTACCCTGCGTGTATCGAACTTGTTCAGGTTTTGTATTTCAGAGCCCCAAACCCTTGAATTGGGCATGGAAATACCGATATTATCGAATGAATGCATTTCTGTTGTGAAAAGTCCGATTGCATCTACCACACCCATCGTGCCGCCAATATTCACCGCATCTCCCACTTTGAACGGACGCAAAACCAGCAGCATCACTCCGGAAGCAACATTACTGAGAGTACCCTGTAATGCAAGCCCCACTGCAAGTGCAGAAGCACCAATTACTGCCACGATAC
>PWLN01000224.1 GCA_003559375.1 Balneolaceae bacterium
ATATATGGGATACGGAATCATCAGGTATTGAAATGATACCGCCTCCTTGTGAAAAGAGCCATTTTACAGACAGGGGCGACATTTGGGGATTTAACAGCAAGAGGATAAAGACCGCTTTTCACTGGAGTGAATTTTCTGTAAATGTTATGGACATGGCATCCAACCGTGGCGTTTATTGGGTAAATAAGCCGAAACAGCTGCCATATTGGGTCTATTCTTCTCCATTAAGAACTATGTTTAACTGGTGGATGGAGAAGAATGGTGGCCAGTTGCTGCATGCTGCGGCAGTTGGCACGGATGAGGGTGCAGTTCTGATAACAGGGAAAGGTGGTGTCGGTAAATCGACTACTGCACTTGCATGTTTGAATGCTGGTATGAACTACTTGGCAGATGATTATCTTATTGTAAAGAATGAACCGGCTCCCACTGTATTCAGTTTGTATAATACGGGGAAACTGAACAGAGGTGAAAAAACCAAATTTTCAAAATTGAGAAAATTTGCAGGGCCGTTGATTCAGGAGGATCAGGAAAAGGATGTCCTTTTCTTTTACCCTGAGCTTAAAGATCAAATTCTCAAAAGTTTACCGGTTAAGGCAATTCTCGAACCGGAAGTAAAACATCAGAGAGAAACTTTGTTTAAAAATATATCCTATTGGCGAATACAGCGTGCTGTTTCTTTTACCACCATGTCTCAGCTTCCAGGAGTAGGACAACATACGCATGATTTTATCAATAGATTATGCAGCAGCATTCCATCATACCGGCTGGAACCCGGAACAGAGATAGCAGAAATTCCGGTGGCCATTTCCAAATTTATTCAAAATCCTGAGTCATTTATATTACCTGCTGCTCCAGTGCAATTAAGGCAAGAAAGGCCGCTTATCAGCGTAATTATTCCGGTCTTCAATGGAGAAAAATTTATTGAAAGTGCCATTGAAAACATACTTAACCAAAATTATCCGGCTATTGAAATTATCGTTGTTAATGATGGTTCCACCGATAATACTGAAGAAATAATCCACAATCTTCCTGTAGATATCAGATACTTCAGGCAGGAAAATATGGGTCCTGCAAGTGCGCGAAATTGGGGAATCAAAGATGCATCAGGTGAGTTTATCGCTTTTCTTGATGTTGATGACCGGTGGCCCGATAACAATCTTGAACACCTTTTAAGTGAGATGATGAATCACCCTGAACAAGATATTGTTCGCGGTCGCGCTCAGCTATTTAAAACAGTTAACAACACAGAAAGAGAGTATTTAGGAGACCCAAAGGAATCCTATTTATACTATATAGGCGGAGGGTTATACAGAAAATCAGTATTCGAAAAAGTCGGCCTGTTTGACCCCAATCTATTGTATGGCGAAGATACAGACTGGTATAATCGCGCAAAAGAAATCAAAATCCCGATAAAGTGGCTGGATGAAATTACGTTGTATGTACAAAGACATGGAAAAAATATGACTGAGGGAAAAAATATTCTGGAACTCAATCAGCTTAAAACATTTAAAAAAATCCTGGATCGCGACCGCAGTAGAGATCAACCTGAAAGGTTATTAAAAAAGGAAATGAGATGAGCAGCCAAAAAGTTTCAGTAATTATCCCGGTTTATAATGGTGAAAAATTCATTGGTGATGCCATTAAAAGTGTATTGAATCAAAAATATGATCCGATTGAGATTATTGTTGTAAACGACGGTTCAACAGACAGTAGCGAAAGTATCATAAAAGAATTTGGCAATAAAGTTATTTACGCGGAAAGGGAGAACGGAGGGCCGCCGGCTGCACGTAATACTGCATTAGAATATGCAACAGGTGAATTTTTATCATTTATAGATCAGGACGATATATGGCACCCTCATAAACTTGGAATTCAGTTATCCATATTCAAAAAATTCCGTGATTTGAGTCTTGTAATCGGATTTTCAATGAAGTATAAATTTAACAGTATTGATGAAATTGATGAGGATGCCCAAAAAGAATTCACAACACTTGAGCTTTTGCTAGGCAGTTCACTTGTAAAAAGAAAATCCTTTGAAAGTGTGGGCAGCTTTGATCCCGACTTGCTTTCGGGTGATGATACGGATTGGTTTTTACGCGCTCGTGAAAACCAGTTGCCTATCTATGTGCACCGGGATCTTGTTTTTTTCCACAGATTACATGAAACAAATTTTACAAAACGAGCTGACAGGACGAAATTTGTACTCATGATTTTGAAAAAAATTAAAGAGCGCAAAGTGAAGACTGGCCTGGCTGTTGCAGGAGCCTTAAGAAAGCCGGAAAATCTTGAGGATATGATCAATCTTTGGCATACAGCTGAGATAAACGAATAAGAAATACCAGAAGAGCTTAGTTATTCAGCTATTAATGTTTAGCTGTATCGCTATCAGCGATATCGGGCAATTCAATATCGGTTCCTTTTGTATTACGCCTTCTGTCTAATGATTTTTTTAAAACCTTCATAAGGTTTAAATCCTGTACCCCTTTACTTTTCGTCATATTAGCGTCATGACTGCGATAAAATAGTACAGTTTCGGGATGTTTAACAATTTTGACGCCTGCTTCTCTTGCCCTGCTGAACCAATCCAAATCTTCGCTAAAGGAAAGACTCTCGTCAAAAAGGCCAACCAAATCGAAAAGTGTCCTGTGGAATATGGCACTGCCTACATTCAAAAAATGTAACGGCATGCCAATTGTTTCGACATCTTTGCTGTTATTTATTCTAAAAAACTGGGTTTTACCCCATACAATTTTGCTATTCGGGTTACGGTTGAGGTATTGAATTTGAGCCTGAATACAGGTCTCTGGCCAGTAATCGTCACTATCAAGAAATGTGATAAAGTTGCCTTTTGCCAGTTTAATACCCTTATTTCTTGCAGCTGAAGGGCCGGAATTAACCTGAGAAATAGATATGATGTTGTGATGATTTTGGACATATTTATTGATAATTTCTGCAGAATTATCTTCACTGCCGTCATTTACAAGAATAATTTCAACTTCTGGATACTTTTGTGATAGTATACTTTGTATTGCTTCTTCAAGGTGTTTTTCTGCGTTGTATACGGGAATAACAACACTGATATAAGGTGGTAATAGCTGTTTCATATTTTGAATATTATATATCCAAACAAATTATTACTAAGTTTTTTCTTAGCCAATCCAACTTTTCATGAAAATATCTGTCATAATCCCCTTTTATAATTCGGAAAAATACCTTGAAGAAGCTGTTAACAGTGTTCTAAGACAAAACACGGAGATCATTGAAATCCTGTTAATTGACGATGGTTCTGAGGATAACAGCTTAAAAGTGGCTGAGAAATTTTTACCGCAGGTAAATATATTCAGGCAGCACAACAGTGGTGCCGCAGCAGCCAGGAACTATGGAGTAAATCAATCAAAAGGTGATATTATAGCTTTTTTAGATGCTGATGATATATGGACAGACCACCATCTGGAAGTGTTGGTAAAACCGCTATTGACTCAAAATCATGTTGAAATTGTTTTTGGGAAAATTGAAGCATTTATAAGTCCGGAGCTTATTGGCCAGGTGAGTGTGAATCTCGATAGTGTAAATAATATTGAAAAAGGCTACCTCCCACAATCATGCATTATCAAAAAGAGTGTTTTTAATAAAATTGGATACATGGATTCAACATTAGAGCTTGGTGAATTTATCGATTGGTTCAGCAGGGCTAAAGATTCTGGGGTAAACTATGTATCAATCCCTGAAGTGGTAACGTACCGGCGAATTCATAAAACAAACCAGGGCATGTTAAAGAAAGCCCATTATCGTGATTATCTGAAATTGTTGCATTCATCAATAGCAAGAAAAAAAAGTCAGGTTGATGAGGCGAGCAAATAAGTTTGTCATTTTTTCGCAAAGCCGGTCAGGGAGTACTTTGTTAAAAGATCTTGTAGGATCTCATCCATCCATTCATTGTGAAGGTGAAACTCTCGAATTATCTGATGGATATATTTCAAATCGGTATTTACTGAAAATCTGTAGAAGGATTCCGGTACCTTACTTTTATTTTCGAAAAATCCATTCTCAGAAAGAGATTTACGGTTTCACCCTTTTTATTTATCACACTCCTTATATAAAACATGCTGTACATAATCTAAATAGGCTGGGATGGAAGATAATTTATCTGAAACGAAAAGATATTATTAATCAGGCTATATCAAATATTTTAGCTAAACGCAGCCGATATTTTCACAACTGGACTGAAGAAACTGGGCCGGAGAGTGTTGATTTTGAGATAAAGAGTGAAGAATTTTTAAGTGAAATTAAAACAAGGGTTCATTGGCATCAAAAGGAGGGTATTATTTTAAAAAATATTGATTACTTGCCTGTTTTTTATGAAAATGATCTGGAGCATATGAATTTCTGGCAACCGACTGCTGACAAAGTATTTAAGTTTCTAAACTTGGAAACTGTTCCTGTTAAGACCGGCTTAAAGAAAACATATGCTAAACCTTATTCCGAACTGATTAGCAACTATCAAAATTTGATTGATTTACTTAACGAAAATGATCTCATTAAAAGCATAAAAGCATGCCACACAATTGAGTAAGTTTAAATAGAGCTTAGACACTGAAACACTCCAGATGAATGGAAAGAAAAGTTTTTGCCATTGGATTTAATAAGACCGGGACAACTTCTTTACACAGGCTATTTCAGGCATTAAGTCTTCGTTCTTATCATGGAACTGAGTGGAGATCGTGCAACAATATTCGCTTGTTAAACTCATACAACTGTTTTAGTGATGGTGTGCCTCATAATCTTCCAAAACTTGATTCACTATTTCCCGGGGCAAAATTTATATGGCAGGTGAGAGACCTTGAGAGCTGGATATTTAGCAGATTATCTCATATTGAAAGACAAAAACTGAATAAAGATTTTTCACCAAGTAAACACTGGAATGATGATGTTGAATCGGTAATAAACTGGATTAAACAGCGGAATAAATACCACTTATTTCTTTTCAATTATTTTCAGAATAGAAAGTCTGATGTACTATTGGTAAATATTATTCGAGATAAAAATGCTGCATCAAAAATTGTTAGTTTTTTGGGTTTTGAGGGGAATTTTGAAATGCCAATTGAAAATGAAAACCCTGAAAAGATTATATCAGCAAAACATCATGATCTACTACAGATTGGTATGCAAAAGCTAAAAATTCCATCAAGCGAATTGAAGTTTGATATATTTTGTCCCAGTTTGGAAAAAAGAAGTGCAGCAAAAATGTATCCTGTTGACAGTAAATTACCATGGCTATCCTGATAGAGTTTAAATGAAGAGTGCTTATCTTAATGACGTAATACAAAGACTACGCAATATTTATATCGTTATATCGAAACGAGGGATTTTTTGGTTTCTCAAAAGGCAAGTGCTGAAAATTTATTTTTATGTTTTTGACCTTATTGATTCTATTCCCTACTCTGCAAAAAAAAGAGCCCAAAAAAAGTTTGATAAATATATTCGTGAAGAGAAGTTATTTTTTACCGCTTCAATTAATAAACACGGGTTAACTGATCAGTTATTCAGCCTGACATTTTTATATACAATTGGCCGCCAATTAGGTTTAAACTACTATTTTAATCCCCCGCATACATTAAGAAGCGAACCTTATATATATGAATCCGACTTATCGGGAAAATTTACAGCAGATACATTAAACCTTCATCAAAACCCATTTAATGTATATGATTTTATTGGGGTTAACGAGTATTTTAAAAAACTCTCAGTTGAAAAGCCCGAAGGGGAGTTTAATGAGATATTAATAGACCTTGATGAATTGGCATTTGGTATCAGGGCGTTTCAGAAATCGAAAATTAAACTGATGATTCACATTCGCCAGGGTGATACAAGCATTATAAAAACTCCCTGGAATACATATATACCTGCCTGGCGAAAGATTGACGGCTACTATTCTGAATTTGGGAGAAAAGAGGATATCGATACTTATGAGGATATTGAGGTTGATGAATTTTATCGTTTTTTAAAAGATTTTTTTCACCATTTTCAAGAGAGTAACTTTTCATCACTTCTTTTTTCAGATGGGTTTAAAAGTGCTTTTGAGGTTATCATATCGCATAAATCCAAAGCAGGTGGTCAGGAAAAACAAATACAGGAATTAAATGAATTGCAAAAAACATACGATGAAAAGGTCTTCAAAAATTTTTATCACTGGGATAAGATGAAAACCATAGTGGGAGAAGACAAAAATAATTTATTTAATCTGATTCACTCTTTCATAGAATCGGATATTGTGGTGATCGGTACGCAGCAAAAAATGGTGCCAAAACTTTTAAAACTTTACTGTAAACCAGAAAATATGCCCTTTTTGATTACTCTGTATAAAGAAGAACAGCCATATGTAAACTATCTCGGAATTGGGCCGGAATATCGGCACATGTTGAATGTAAATATTGATAATTATGACATGAAAAATATTGCATCCACATTGAATAATTTTTTGGAAGAGCGAAAACTGGTATCCTTAACAACTATGAATTTGTTAAATAAGTAATATCGCTGGTAAATCATATGCGAATATTTGGCTTAATCATCAAGAATCCATCTCTGGCTGTCACTAAAGCACGTGAGAAACTGCTGATATTCGCGAAATTCTATTACCGTATCATTTTTTTACTGAAGCGTCGCCAAATTAGACAATATGATAATCTGGTGGAGCATAAGAATGTATTCTTTACAATCGAATTAGATAAATCCGGCTTTACCGATCAATTGATCCAATTTATTGTTATTTACAATATTGGTTCAGCATTAAAATTGAAATATATCCATACAGATTTATATTCAGGCCGAAGTTTTAATGAGGGTCATCAGTCAGAAAAAAAAAACAACAGTAGCCAAAAGTATAAAGATGTGTATGATTTTTTAGGGATAAATGATTATTTCAATCAAATGTTCAGCAAATCCACATTAGCTGAAAAAACAATAAATGCAGATTACTATTTAAAAGATGACAGTTACTTTCTAAAGAGGGGCATTGCCGGGTTAAAAGATTTAACGGCATATATTAAGTTGGATCTTCTGAAATTATTGAATCATTCAGATAACGATATTCTTGTCAAGTTCAGATTAAATGGTGTGAGTTCATTTTTCAATTTATATAACTCCTCTAAGGACTACCATACATTTGAACATGATTTTAGAAAAATCTATGAAAAGCAGAGACTGAAAAGGCCATTATCACTGAATCTGAAACATAGTTCACACTCACTTTTTGTCCACATTCGGCAAGGTGATACATCAGTGATAAAAATGCCTTGGGAAAAATTTGTATTGGTTTGGGGCAGAATGGAGAATTCTTTTAAAGAATTTTCTTCTTTCGAAGAAATTGGAAATAATCACATTCTGGCGGTAGATACCTATTATCGATTCCTGGCAGACTTGTTGAAGAGTACAGACAATAACACATTTTCGACTACCGTTTTTTCAGATGGTTTTCGAAGGGCATTTCGAATGTTATTTAAAAACAGAGAGAAAGTGAACTGGACTGAGGCAAAATGGGAACAATTGAAATCTGTTAAAGCCAATTATGATAATGAAGCATTCAGGAAATTCTCAAATCTTGATGATTTAAAGTTATATATAGGTGAAGATAATGATAAACTATACGATTTAATCCACCATGCATTGAATGCAGATTTTGTGATAATTGGTACCCAGCAAAGAATGATTCCAAAACTATTATCCATTTATTGTGATACTTCAAAGATGCCGCTGGTTCTTGTTTTAACCAATAAAATGTTTAAATCATTAAACTTATTTGGCAGGCCAGAATTGCAGCCTTTCTTTGTGCGTGTGAATGTAGAAGACTATAAGCCGCAGACCCTTGCAACGATAGTGAATCAATTCTTACAATCCAGGATTCATCAAAAGAATTAGATTCATTTCTCGATACTTGCTGTGATTTTCAGCTCAATATCCTGCGCTATCTGCTCCGCGTGAACCCTTGTATTCTCTATAAACAGTCGGCTTGTATCCATCCCGCCGCATACCACTCCGGCCACATAGAGGCCTTTCCGGTTGGTTTCCAGGGTTTCGCCGTCATAAACAGGCATCCGGTTTTCATCTTTTGTCAATTCTATTCCCAATTTTTCCATCAGGCCGAAGTGGGGATGGTATCCTGTCATTGCCAAAACAAAATCGTTGGGTATGGTGACAAGCCCTTCCGGAGTCTGTATATCTGCCTCTGTTTCACGAATTTCAACAAGTTCGGAATTGAAATATGCTTTTATTGAGCCCTCTTTTATCCGGTTTTCAATATCAGGTTTTACCCAGTACTTCACTGTAGATTTAATTGAATCGTATCTAACAACCATGGTAACATTTGCACCACACCGCCATGTTTCAAGGGCCACATCCACTCCCGAATTGCCGGCTCCCACAACCAGTACGTTTTGCCAGGCGTACCGGTGCGGCTCATCATAATAATGTGTTACTTTCGGTAAATCCTCACCCGGCACATTCAACTTATTCTCCTGGCCGTAAAAACCGGTGGCAAGTACAACCTTTTTTGCTTTATAGGTATTTTTTGAAGTGACTACCTCAAAATTTCCATCTTCACCTTTAACCTCATTCACTTCTTCATAGAGTTTAATACCAAGGTTATAATGCTGAGCTGCTCGCCTGTAGTATTCAAGCGCTTCACGACGCGTGGGTTTAGGGCCATGTGAGATAAAAGGAATATCGCCTATCTCAAGTTTATCAGAGGTTGAGAAAAAAGTCATATTAGCCGGGTAATGAAAGATTGAATCAACAAGAGTCCCTCTTTCGATAATGAGCGAGTCTATATCTCTTTTTTTTAGTTCAATAGCTACGGCAAGGCCGATTGGTCCGGCGCCAATAATTGTGACCATATTTTTGGAAGATTAATGATTTGTTTTACAGAAAGGATTCAAAATAATCGGTAACCGTAACATTCAGCCAACCCGGGGGAAGGCTCCAAAAGCCTACATGGCCGCCTTTTTCAGTAAAGCAACATGTACACTTTGGGTTTTCAGCAATTGCTTTAAAAGGGGTCCATTTAAAGGGGCACATTGGGTCTTCTTTACTGTGGACGATAAGTGTATCAGTCCGGATTTGATCCATAAAATAGTAACTTGAACATTGTGAGTAATAATCATCGGCACTTTCGAATCCATGAATCGGTGCTGTAACCTGATCGTCAAAATCGTATAACGTTGATCCGGTGAAATGTGGCAAATCAGGATATTGGTTTCTTTTCATTTCAAGCTTCTGTTTCAGGGTTCTCAGAAACCGTACCGAATAGATTTTGTTAAAGCCTTTTTCCAAATTCAGGCTGCCTTTTTTTAATTCAAATGGCGTGGATATTGCAGCTATGGATTTTACCGGGTGATGGGTACCGTTTTTTTTCAGATAATTGAGGAGTGCACTGGCGCCAAGTGAAAAACCGGCTGAGAATATCATGCTATTCGGAAAGGCTGCATTTACCCATTTAAAAACCGTATCGATATCTTCGGTTTCTCCCGAGTGATAAAATCTTCTCTGTCTGTTCATCTTACTGCCGCATCCCCTGAAATTCGGTAGCACTACCTGAAACCCACGTAAAACAAGTTGTTCAGCAAGCCTTGCTACATAATACCGTCGAGTATGTCCTTCAAGGCCGTGAAAAATGACACAAACAGGATTGTTCTTTCCGTTCTCAATAATATCCAGTTCAAGAAAATCGTCATCGGGTGTATCGATAACCGTTCGTTTTGATTGTAGTGCTGGTGCCGAAAAAAGTACAGAACACAATACAGTATGGGCATGGCCATTAAAACACCATGGAGCAGATGGAAAAGATGCCGTTTGAAATTGATTGTACACAGTAATAGATAAATTGGATTGCCCGGTTGTTTTTATGATTGTTGATTGGAATTCTTTCATATTTGGTCCAAACCTGCAACAACAACCAAAAGTACTAAAGATAAAAAAAACCTGATTTTTTTGGCCTTTTGTTTTATTGATGATTAATTCCCAAGAGATTTTGGCAATTACATTCAGTATCATCATATCAGAAAACCTGTTTCAGATTATCATTCAATATTTATTTCATGGACGGTACATATACGAAAAAAGTATTGAAACGAGTGGCTGCTATCGACCTTGGCACCAACTCCTTTCATGCTGTAATAGTTGATATCTTTTCTGACGGCAGCTTCTACACTGTTGATAAACTGAAAGAGATGGTGCTTCTTGCAGAAAAGGGTGTAGGAAACAGTCTTTCGGCAGATGCGATGGACAGGGCTGTGGATGCCCTGAAAAAGATAAAAACGCTCAGCGAACACCAGGGTGCCGAGCAAATTCTTGCCTATGCTACAAGTGCCATAAGGGAAGCTAAAAACGGTGGTGAACTTGTTCAGCGTGTTATTGATGAAGTCGGGATAAAAATTACTGCCATACCAGGAAGGGTAGAAGCCGAACTTATTGGGCTGGCTGTTCAACATGGTATACAAATGCCGCAAAAACCATCTCTCATTATGGATATAGGTGGCGGAAGTGTTGAGTTTATATTAGCAGACAAAGAAAAATTTTACCATCTGTCGAGTAAAAAACTGGGGGTGGCGCGAATGACCGCCTCTTTCGTGGATCAGGATCCGATTTCAAATAAGGAAATCAAAAATCTTCAAGACCATTTTCATGAAAAACTGGCGGATGTTGCACAGGCTTTTGCCATTCATCGCGGCTCAATACTCATTGGTTCATCAGGTACTATGGAGAACATAGGTTTGATGATTTCGCACATGCAAAATCGTTCTCCCAATTTGTCGGTTAATGAACTGAAGTTTACTGCCAAAGATTTTTTTGTATTCTATGATAAGGTGATCATGATGGATTTCAATGAGCGTACAAAACTTGTTGGGCTTGATGAGAAACGAAACAATTTGTTGCCTGCCGGACTTGTTCTGGTGCATTATGTACTGAAAACATTTGGCATCAAAGAGATTAAGTTATCAGCCCAGGCGTTGCGGGAAGGAATTATCCTGAGATATCTGAAAGAGGAACTGGATGATTTACGCGAGATGGAATTCATAGATGACCCAAGGCGGCGTAGCGTAATGGAACTGGTTCATAAATGCGACTGGCATGAACGTCATTCCCGGCATGTTGCTGCTCTTGCACTTCGAATTTTTGACACTTTTAAAATTGAATTGAAGCTTACATCTGTTGACCGTGAACTTTTAGAATATGCCGCATTCATGCATGATATCGGTTATTATATTTCTCACCGCAAGCATCACAAACACTCACTCTACATTATCAGGAACGCTGATCTCAGAGGCTTCAATGAAAATGAGATTGAAATTATGGCTAATGTAGCGCGCTACCACCGCAGATCAATTCCAAAAGCAAGGCATCCACAATATCATTCCCTTGATAAAGTTGATAAAGACAGGGTGAAAAAATTATCCGGAATATTGAGAATTGCTGACGGGCTGGATCGCAGCCATTATCAAAACGTCAGATCCATAGATATTGAGAAGGATGCAAAAAAGGTTACGATTCGCATTACTACAGAAGCCGACCCTCAGCTTGAGATTTGGGGGGCAATGAGAAAAAATTTGCTATTCGAACAAATTACCCGAAGAAAACTGGTGATCGAGGAAGCTGCCACACAGGGTGTATTGGTTTGATTCTATATTACGCTATGCGCTTGGCGCCAAGCGCATAGCGAAGATGGTTCATGACTGAGATTCCAGAGACTGATTTATCTCAACTCACTCCGTTGCTGATATTCTTTTAATTTTTGAATGTATTCGTAACGGGCTTTTATTCCTGATCTGTTGCCATAGATGGTGCCTGTAACAATTCCAAGTATCAGAAATAGTAGTAGTAGTAGGTCAAATTGATTAAAAGGTTGATTTGTAACCATTATCCATCCTGCAGGAGGAAGAAAAATGAGCAGCCCTAAAAAAATGTGAAGATTTGTAGGAGCAGGTACTTTTTTGATAAATCGTTTGATGGCTGCATGAGTAAGATTAAAATACAAAAACCCAAAACCGGCAATGATGGTAATTGCAATTGCCAGAGAGCTATACATAAACTGAAAGAACTGATGTGAAAAAATGACTATACCAAGTGAGATCATCACAACCCATGTAGAATAAGCAAAAAATCGTGCACCGTTTTGCATAATTTGAACTATGAATAATTATCGTTTTTTTATGTAAAAGAAAGTATAGCTGTATCTCTTCATAAATTAAATTCTAAAACATTTGTGGCGGCCTGCGGCCGGTAGGCGTTGAGCTTCTTTCCAGGTTATTCAACCCGGGCAGTTTTTGGAACAGGCTCTGTATTTGCCCGCCGGTGAGAGACAGCCTGAACATGTAGTATTGAAAATCTCCGAATGGATTGAACTGGAAAGAAAGGTCCCAGCAAACCATGCTGCGCCTTAGGCTGAACTGTGAGGGCGTTAAGTCTTTTTCAATGAAGTCGTAACCGATACGTGTACTCACACTCCATTTAGGGGTGAGGTTAAAACGAATATTATTAGCATTCAGAACTGCCGATTTCCGTGCATCCTGTCCAAAAACGTATGTCCAACGATAACTGAAATCAAGCCCCATCTCAAATGTAGTGCCAAATTCCTGTACCGGCTGAGTGTTAAAACGGGTATCGATCGGGCCAAAGAATAGTTGGTCGAAGGGATCGTATGGACTATATGGAGGCGTTGTTACACGGGTGCCCCGCTGTCCTCTGCGAATATTGGTTGATATACTGAAATTATAATTTATAGGCTGTAGAATCTTATTCGTTTCCTGCCACATAAAACGGTTGATTTCAGCTCCATTCTGGTTTCTTGCATAAAATGAATAGGATGCGCTGGCCTGAATACGGAATCCCTGGACAACCTGCGACGACATTGAAACATTTAAACGGCCAAAGTTGAGGCTGTCTGCCGCGAAGTTATAGCTGGAGTTCATGGAAAGATTATCAATCAGCCTGAGGTTGGTTGAATTAACCTCCCCAGTGGAATCTCTCCTTACTCTTTTGGTTTCCAGAATATTTGTAATACCGAACGACATCGTCTGCTGTTCACCTGCAGCAGGACCACCGAAAATTTCATCCTGGAAAATAGAATATCGCCTTGTATTACCCAGTGTATCGGTTTGAACCTCTCTGTAAAACCCCCATCTTTCTTCTGAAAAATCAGGACTATAACTAAAACTGATATTCGGACGAACGGTATGCCTTAACCCTTCAAAGTTCCCAATTTTCATCTGCGAGATTCCATAAAAAGTGGTGGAAAAACTGAGTGAAGTAGAAAAGTCCCTTGCAGCCGCAAAACCATCTTCCACCCTGCTTTCAACCCTGTTTGTTTCTTCATTCAGAAATTGCCTTGTTGTGGTAGGATACCAGAATTCATTGATATTGAGCCCCGCACTAACGTTGATGAACTGGCTGGGCACAATCTGAGAAGCACTTACCTGGGCACGCTGTACAAAACCGTACTTAATATGCCTGTCTTCGCCGGTGGCTTCTCTGTGCAGTGAAGGGTTAAGCAGAGCCTGAAACCAGTTTACATCAGCTGTGTCCCTGTCAATGGGTACAAAGCTATACTGTGATCGGAAATTATTACGATAATTCACGGATACTCTTTCATACCAGCGCTCCTGTCCCACACTGGGAGTGCTTGACTTGAATGGTGAAAATTGTCTCAGAGAAAAATTCATTTCCGGGCCGGTAAGCCTGGTTGTATTCGTATTGAACTGTTGATTGAGGTTTGATGTAACACTGAAATTATAGATACCTTCAGGATGATTGTAACGGTATGAAATCCTGGATGTGCTACTTGTTTCGGCTCTTTCATCAAGATTAAAGGAGTTTCTCTGGAAAAAATCTGCACTCCTGAGATTAATATTTGCCGAGATGTTTGAATAGGGGGTTAACTGCTGATCGTGCGTAACGGCAAGCCTACGGGTTTTTGTTTCAGTAAATCCGGGGTCGGTAGGTTCAAGGCCGCGCTCACTTGAATACCCTATAATTACACTGCCGTTAAAATTTCCTGTTTTTCGGTACTGAAATCTTGTGTCGTTGAAAAAAGTACCTGAGGTAAAAACATCAAAAGATGTCTGGGCAGTTAAATGATCATTTATATACTGAAACCAGCCAACATTTTGCAGCCCGATGCCACGAGCTGATGTATTTTGGAAAGCATACGTTGGTTCCAGCAAACCGGAACGCCGCCGGTCTATGCCTGCAGGTACATATCCAAATGGAAAGATGAGCGGATAGGGTATATCCAATATGTATAATTGCGCATTGGTAAAGAATATTTCTTCTTCATCAACAACTTTCATTCGCCTTGCCCTGATGTAATAATACATGTGATCGGGCGGACAAGTAGAATAAATTCCATCTTCAATAAATACTTCAGTTCTGGAAACATTTTTTACCTGTGTACCAATCAGGAATCCATCATCAATCTGTATTTCAGCGGCTTCAAATTTCCCTTTCTCAGTTTCATAATTGAATAGAATTCTGGTGCTGCGAAGATCTTGTCCGTTTTGTCTTAATACAGGATAAGAAAGGGTATCCTGTGGTGTGGATGTATTAGCATGCAGCTGATTTTTGTTCAGGTCCAATTCTATAGTACCGGATGAAAGCTCGCCAGTTTGATGTTTTACATTACTGGCACCATATAGATGTGCTATTCTCTGGTTTCGAAGGTTAAATGTGAGGGAATCCCGTGCCTGGAAATTCACAGCATCGGGAACAGATTCCCGTTCTGCCCGCCGGGTCTGTGCAGTTTGCTGTGCCGGCATTTCACCATCCTGAGGAGAAAATTGTGCTCCAGGCCCATCAGGAGGTATATCCATTGGTGCCATATCAGCAGGTGGTTGAGGGATAGTATCTGTTTCTGCTGCTCTTGGCGTGTCAGGGACTACC
>PWLN01000209.1 GCA_003559375.1 Balneolaceae bacterium
GCACAACATCAAAATGAACCCAACTATCTATAATCCAATACCCTGAACAGAAAAGCCCCGGCAGGGGCGGCCGATCATGTAGCCCCGGGTGGAGCTCCTAAATTCCCTCCTAAAAAGGGGGGACAAGGGGGGTGTTAAATGCAACGCATGGCAGCGCAGCGCAACCCGGGGGCAGAGACGGCGCAAACCAAGAGCCCCGAGTGATGGTATAGAAAATAAGGAAAGGCTTATCGAGGGGCTGGAACGGAAATTTTGATGTGGATATCTCCATATCGAACCACACTCGATGTTTTGGGAATACCCCCTCGATTGAGTGACGTACCTCAATGAGCCCTTCGCTCGGGGGCGGTTGGTGTGGGCGCTTTATCCCCGGGTTCCATGCGATGCATCGCTGCGCGATGATCGGCATTCACCCGGGGCTATACTATCGTTCACCCCGATGGGGTTGTTTGGTGATACATAGGTAGGAGAGTGGCTCCGACATCCGGATCCCTTAGATCTAATTCGGTCCCAAAAGATAGACGCGAAAGAGTTAAAGCTAAGAGCAATAGCAAACTGTAATGATATTTAATGACCCCTAAATTCTTGTCCGTCTCTCAAGAGACTATCCCTTGGGGACACTCTGACCTTAGATAATACTATGAGAATACCTTGATATGCGGATTCTGCATTACATTGCAAACCATGAAACCGAATTCATTATCTACAACGAAATTCACTGAAGAGAAAAGCCCCGGTAGGGGCGGTCGATCATGTAGCCCCGGGTGGAGCGGAGCACGTCCATGCAACGCATGGCAGCGCAGCGCAACCCGGGGGTAAAGCGGTGCCATAAACAAGGCCCCGAGCGACAATTTTACGAAAAACGATAAACCGGATCGAGGGGTTTTGGCAGGATATTGGAATTGGTATCTGTGATCTGATCATAATCAACATTTAGGGAATTACCCCCTCGGCTTTGTATTGGCCCTCAACAAGTTCATCACTCGGGGGTGGGATTGTGGGCGTGCTTGTACCCCGGGTTCCATGCGATGCATCGCTGCGCGATGATCGGCATTCACCCGGGGCTATACTATCGGTCACCCCGCTGGGGTTGTTTGGTGATACGTAGAATGGTGAGTGGCTTTGACACCCTGATCCTGCGAAGTATCCCCGGCCACACGGGTACGCCATGAGGCGTACATTAAAAAAATAATAATATTTACCCATAATTTTGAAAGAAATCCAGCCTGTATGGTCAACAGGCATACAAATTACTAACCGGGAAATACCGAGAAAACAAACCTTAATCTAACGATGTAACGCCTGACATTGCTCTACGACGATTCCCACGAAGTGGTGAAATGTATACTGAGTGATATCTATTGCCGGTGAATTAAGATGTGAATCGATATGTGCTAATCGTCATTTTTTTCTGATTGCGCACCATATTAATCAAATATGATAAATGTGGAAAGCGTTAAATAAAATGAAGAATGACTAGTGCATTTCTATTGTGCGTATTATTTACGAAATGAAAATGTACTATCTGTTCACGAACAATATTTTACCATAATTGCCAGAACAACCCTTGTCTGTAACACAGGTTTTTCAAATCCTTCAGGTTAAAGAAAAATTAACAGTGAAAATCACAAATATTTTGCTGTAATTTAACAGGCTCAATTTTCAATAATAATCTCACGAAGAAATCGATGAAAAAGCATAACAGACGTGAATTTATCAAATTAACAGGCATAGCTGTTGCTGGTTCAATGTTGCCTCTTACCGCATGTTCAACACAGGAAGCGCTGGTTAGCGACAGGGCTATCAGTCCGGATGTGAAACTAAAAGTTGGGCTTATCGGTTGCGGCGGACGTGGTACGGGAGCTGCAAACCAGGCCTTGAATGCGGATCCAAATGTAGAGTTGGTTGCTGTAGGTGATATTTTTCCGGATCAAATTGAAAATGCATTATTTGTACTGAACCAGCGCCATACCGATAAAATCAACGTACCAGAAGAGCGCCGTTTTGTTGGTTTTAATGCCTACAAGGATGTGATCAATTCAGGAATTGACGTCGTAATTCATGGAGCCCCCCCGGGTTTTCGTCCGGCACATGTTGAGGCATCGGTCGATGCAGGGTTACATATGTTTGTAGAAAAGCCGGTTGCTGTTGATGCACCCGGTGTTCGTCGAATGCTTGAAGCCGTGAGAAAAGCCAAAGAAAAAGACCTGTCTATTGTCTCAGGCTTTTGCTGGAGATATCATTATCCCAAAAGAGCAACCTATCAGCGTATTCTTGATGGTGCGATTGGAGATATCAGAACCATTTACAATACCTACAACACCGGTGCCGCCAGGTTCGATCAGCGTCGGCCAGAATGGAGTGATGAAGAATTTCAGATGAGAAACTGGATCTATTATAACTGGATGTCTGGAGATCATATCGTTGAGCAGGCGGTACACAGCATCGATTTTATGCAATGGGCTATGGGTGATCAATTGCCGGTTAGCGCTATGGGGACCGGAGGCAGACAAGTAAGAGTGGAGCCAGAGTTTGGAGATATCTATGATCACTTTGCTATCACTTATGAATATGCAAATGGGGCAAAAGGTTTCCACTTCAGCAGACAGCAACCAAACTGTGAAAACAGCTACAAGGCTGAGATCTATGGATCTGATGGGGTAGCTATAGCAAGTGTTTCAAGGAATCAGCACTCGATAAATGGCCGCCGTAATTGGTCGTATGAAGGTGAGGAAAATAACATGTACCAAACCCAGCATGACGAATTATTTGATGCCATTCGCCGTGGTGTACCTATCAACGACGGAGAGTATATGAGCCATAGCACACTTGTAGCAATTATGGGGCGAATGGCCGCTTATACAGGAAGAAGAATATCCATTGAGCAGGCCCTGAACTCCGAAGAAAAAATAGTCCCCGACACTCACAGCTGGGAAACCATTCCCAAATTTAGCGATCTGAAAGTTCCGATGCCTGGAATAACGCCGTTTGTATAACGAGTTTTTAAAGGCATCAAGCCGGTGTGTGTGGATTGTGTGGCATGCTGGATACTGGATGTGGTGGTAAGATAGCGACATCCAGTATCTTGCTTCAACTTTTACTGAAGTGCAAAAAAAAAAGCCCCCCTCTCAGGGAGTCTTCGGCAAATAACAGCAACGCCGGTTAGGCATTCTGTACATCGTACAAGATGGTTTGGACCGTAATCCGTACCATCCGGGCCGATAGCTCTTATTCCTAAGAAGAAGGCTCCGGTGTCAGTTCCTTTCAGCGCGATTTTGTCTGCCTTGCGGCAGATACCCTGGTTTTTTACACCCGGGAACTATCGCCTCCAAAATTCCCTGATCCTGAATCATCAGTCATCGTTAGATGATCAATGATTCTACTGTAATAAAACACATTTCCCGATTGCCGTCAACATGTACAAGTTATGTTACTTCAAGAACGATTTTAGGTTGTCTGAAAGAACCTGTTGGGAGGCAATTTACTACAATGTTATATAGACTGATTCTAAATAGTAACAATTTTTTAATCTCTCTACTTAACACTCAGTAAATCGAAGTATGTAATTTTAATTATGATTAATTCTGATCCAAACTAGAATTACAATATTGATACCTATATCCTTTATTTATCAGGCTGGAGCGGACGTATCTGCAATTCAGTGTAGTGAAAATTTTTGGGGCACTTTAAAATGTGAATAACTGAATCAGCAAGTTCTTCCGGTAAAAGTTTATTTTTTTTGGTTGTGGAAAAACCGGTTTGAACCGAACCTGGCGACAGGCAGGTAACCTTAATTCCATCATTTCGCAGCTCCAGGTGCAGCGATTCACTTATGCCGGCTACAGCATGTTTCGTACCGCAGTAGCATGCCATTTCAGCAATCCCATTTGTGCCTGCACCGGATGAAATGTTGATAATATGTCC
>PWLN01000213.1 GCA_003559375.1 Balneolaceae bacterium
CGTTTTCATGACAAATACTGGGATCGTTTTGAAAACTTCCTTAATCTGGCTTTTGATCGGGATATTATTGTACAAATTGAAATCTGGGATCCCTGGGATCTTCATGAAGACCATCAGTCGTTCGGAGGCTGGTCTTTTCATCCTTTTAATCCTGCCAACAATATAAATTATAGCCCTGAAGACTCCGGATTGCCCGTCGAAGCCGACTATCCACCGCAAACGAATCCAACTGATCACCCGTTTTGGAGAAGTGTGCCTGAACTTCACCATAATGAACTCCTCCTCTCCTATCAGAAAGCATTTGTTGACAAGCTTCTCTCCTACTCACTGAAATATCCAAACATCCTGTATTGCATGAACAATGAAACGGGTGAACCCAACGAATGGGGAGATTTCTGGGCTGATTATGTACGTGCAAGGGCTGAAGAAGCAGGTGTCACCGTATATATTACAGATATGCGCCGAAATGAAAATATCCGCAGCGAAGACCACCTGCACATATTCGACAATCCGGAGCGCTATACATTTCTCGATATCTCTCAGAACAATGCCTGGTCAGGTTTAGGCCAGGCTCATTATGATAATATTTTGTATGTAAGAGAACGGATCTCAAACCATCCCCGGCCTATCAACAACAATAAAAACTATGGTGCTGCAAGGCATGGCGAAGATGAATCGGTAGCCCGTATGAGCAGGATCTTCTTTGCCGGCGGAGCCAGTGCAAGATTCCACCGGCCGCATCCGCACGAAGATCCGGAATATATGTACGAAAAAAGTGATTTTGGCCTTGGTCTGAGCCCGAGAGCTCAGAATGTGCTCCGGTCATTACGAACTGCTTTTGATGAGATTGCCTTCTATCAAATGGAGCCCCGGAATGATCTGCTTGGAGACCGGAATGAAAATGAAGCCTACCTGCTGGCTAATCCGGGAAATGAGTATGCCATCTTTTTCCAAAATGAAGGATCCGTGATACTCAATACCCATATAGCAGAAGATGTTTTTCAATACCGCTGGATCAATATTGATGAAGCTGAATGGAGTTTTCAAGGTACTCTGGACCCGGATTCTGAACCGCGATTTACGACACCGGGTCCCGGCCAATGGATTGTGGTGGTCAAAAAAATATAATCTTATGCATGTAGTGAATTCGATGTGATTTCATACTTTATATATCTATTCCCTGAAAAATAAAAGGTTCTGCATCAACAAACTTTGATGAAGTTTCACCCGAATAGATTTGGCCTCCATCCGTGCGCAGTACTTTTACTGTGGAATGTTCACTGAAATCAAAGTTATTAAGGTCAACCCAGAAAGTGTTTGGCGTTGTAGCCGTTTCAAAAAAGTAGCGCATGTGCTTGTGATCAGCCACTACACGCCATTGTGTTGTTGAAAGGTTAGGATAACCTTCAATTTCATATCCATATGGAACAGAGGTATTTCTGAGCACACTAAATGTAGATGCTACCGAAATTTGGGGATCATCGGTTAACGGTACATGGTTAATGTAGTAATGTGCACGAACAAATCTGTCGGTAGATTTAACTGTACCCGGCAGAAATACATTACCAGGAATACTTTGCCAATATTTCAGTAAGGAAAGCTGTTCACTAAATGGAGGATCGTTCGTCATAACGATGTATGACGGATCATGGTGAATCACGAGTTTCCCCTCAATGTATTCAAATATAGCACTGTCTCCGGTTGCATCAGACACTGAAAGATGAACTGTTGTGAATTTATCGGTACCCGGTATAAAATCGGTAACCACAACAAACTCTTCTTGTCCAAGTGCCTCAACAGCTTCTGCAACGGTAGCAAAATTATCAAGCACATATTGTGCCCATGCGGAAATGGCTATTCCAGGCCTTTCTTCCTCACTATCAAAGTCGGGATATTGTGATTCTACCAGCCATAGCAGGTTGGCTACAAGCCCAGCTTCGTTCATGCCGTCTGATGTTGAAATGTCGAAAGAGCTGGCTGCAAGGCTTCCATATTTTGAGGTCCAGCTCAGAGAATTTTGCCCAACGCTTGTAGTTCGCTCCATACCACGTGGAAAAATCCACAAATTGGCAGGAATTGGAAGTGAAAAATCCATATTGCGGCCGGTTAAAACTGTGTCATTAGGACCTTTATATATCACCCTGGTACAAGCTTCAGCCAGAGGTGAGGCAAGCTGGAGAATTAGTGCGGTTACACAAATTTTTGCGATCCACTTCGATGCAAGACCTTTCATAATATTTTTAGTTTAACGTTAAAATTATATATTTCAAGTATTTAATAGTTTGTTAAACATAATAAGTGAAAAATATTCTTGATCAAAAAAATGAGTGGTCTCTTTTTTGGGTGAATTCGTTGTGAATTCATAGATTAAATTTATAACGGCAAGGGCTTAGTAAACTACTTAATATGACTCTTACACTATATGACCACAAGAAACTGTAACATCGTATTTCTTTTAATAATAGTATCAATTTCCGGATGTACTCAGAAAGTGCAGGAATCGCCGGTAGATTTGCAGCACGATCAATACAGAACATGGCACTCATTTCTGGGGGATAAAGAAGGGAGCCAGTATTCCTCACTCAATCAGATCAACAGAGATAATGTGCACCAGCTTGAGGTGGCATGGACTTTTTCAACCGGAGATCTTATTGATGGCGTGCGTACTGAAATACAGGTCAATCCATTGATAATAGATGGCATATTATACGGCACCTCCCCCCTGAAAAAAGCTTTCGCCCTGAAAGCTGACACCGGAGAGCCGATCTGGATATTTGATCCCTTCGAAGGTGAAGAGCCCCAATCGAGAGGTGTTAACCGCGGATTTGCTACCTGGAGTGATGGCGAAGGGCATCGCCGGCTTTTTTATGTGGCAGGGCATCGCCTTTGGGCACTCGATGCCGATACAGGCCTTCCGGTTCAGGAATTCGGCGAGCAGGGATCTCTTGATTTCTCGGTTGCACTCGATCGTGATGCACTGGGTATCAGGGTAACTGCGACAAGCCCCGGAGTGGTTTATGATGATAAACTGATCCACGGATCCCGGGTGTATAATCTTGCCCCCGGCCATATCCGCGCTTTTAACGTCCGTACCGGGGAGATTGAATGGATATTCCGCACCATTCCATATCCCGGCGACTACGGCTATGAAACCTGGCCGCCTGATGCCTGGACACGAGTTGGCAATACAAACAGCTGGGCGGGTATGAGCCTGGATGTGCAAAGAGGCATTGTGTATGCCCCGGTTGCTTCACCGGGACATGATTTTTATGGTGGCGACCGGCTCGGTGAAAACCTGTTCGGAAGCTCACTGGTGGCATTGAATGCGGCTACAGGTGAACGGGTATGGCACTACCAGTTTGTACGACATGACATTTGGGATTATGATCCGCCGGCAGCACCAAACCTGATCACCATCAGGCGAAACGGCCGATGGGTGGATGCCGTTTCACAGACAACCAAAACCGGATTCGTCTATGTCTTTGACCGTGAAACAGGCGAGCCTTTGTTCCCAATGACTGAAGAAGCGGTTCCCCCTTCTGATCTGCGTGGGGAAGAAGCATGGCCCAGCCAACCGGTTCCTTTAAAACCTGCCCCTTTCGCACGGCGGGAATTCAGAGTGGAGGATATCAGTGATATTACACCTGGAGCTCATCCAATCCTCCTTGAACGTTTCAGGCAAATACACACGAACAGCCCCTGGGACCCGCCCAGCACAGAAGGCACCCTTATTTTCCCTGGTTTTGACGGCGGAGCTGAATGGGGTGGCGCTGCATTTGATCCCGAAACCGGTATTCTCTATATAAACAGCAATGAAATGCCGTGGATTCTGGATGCCTCATGGGGTATGCTAATGGTCGGGTATACAAGGCACCCAGATTCCTCAATGACATCAAATCCTTCAGAAACGGTAAAAC
>PWLN01000273.1 GCA_003559375.1 Balneolaceae bacterium
ACAACCTTTCAAAAAAAGTCCATAATTTGCACACTTGCCCGGAGTTTACATCATACTTAATGTAAAGCCAATGTAGCTCAGCCGGTAGAGCAACGCTCTCGTAAAGCGTAGATCATCGGTTCGAATCCGTTCATTGGCTCTGGAAACCGCAAAGGGCGCTGAGTAACGCAAAGGTTGGGCATAATGTGTATTAGGGCCTGTTTTTAAGTTCAAATATTGTGGTGATGTTGACTTGAATTCCTTGCCCGAAACAATTAGAAAAAATTTGATTTTATTGACCCTGTAGTTCAAGCGGATAGAACGATAGCCTCCTAAGCTTTAGATCTGGGTTCGAGTCCCGGCGGGGTCACACATACTGTTATGTATAACTATAATTATCAATACTTTAAATATCATATTAATAGTTATTGGTACTAGTAGATAGCCTTTTTTACCGTTTTCTATATGTTTGATCAAAGCTGTCCTAAACCTTTTAGAATTTTAAAGGTTGTTGATGCTTCGATGAGCAGGCCGCCCCGGGATTGGCGAAGCCATCAATGAGCCCCCGAGTGATAGATTCTGAAAAAAACCAGGTTACAATCGAGCCTGCCCCGACACACTTGTCGTGGGGGGGGTAATGCCAGGGTTTTGGAACAAAATAAAACTGAAATGAATCGCTATACCTTTTGCGCCTTCTATTGAACAGATAATCATCATCAACCCAATGCAGCCTCATACCAGGCAATCTGGCCGAATGGAATATTTTCATCATTGGGGCTTAGCTGTTTATGAAAGAGCAGTTCTGCATTCCCGGGATTTTGTTTGATGATTTCATCCACAAGCACCGCATTCTGAAAAACCCCGCCACTGAATGCCAACCGGTTGATCCCGGTTTCTTTACTGATCTGATAAATCATGGCAGCCAGGCTGTGAAAAACACCTGCTGCTATCTCTTCGATATCCCTTTTCTTGCTGATATCCCGAATGATACCGGCTAAAAACGGCTGCCAGTTGATGCCAATATTTGACAATTCAAATTCATAATCCGGCAGTTTTTTTCCGGAATATCTCCGGGCCATATTTTCGAGCTTCATAGCGGTTTCAGCCTCATACATGTTGTGTGTACCGGCTCCCAGCAAACAACCGATCGTATCCAGAAACCGTCCCATGGAACTTGTTGAAACCCTTTCCGGATAGGCCGCCATTTTTGTATAAAAATCCCATTCCCGTTCACTGAAATGGCCTTTCAGCAGATGTTCCGCTTCCGGCACGTTCCGCAATAACGATATCGCCGAAAGGCGTGGCTCCTTGCTCATTTTATCTCCTGCCAATACAGGGAAATATGCAAGGTGGTTCAACCGGCTGATCCGATTTTTCTGTCTGATAAAAATTTCACCTCCCCAGATCTGGTTGTCCTCACCATAACCTGTGCCATCCCAGATAAATCCCAGGATATCTTCATTGCTGTTTAGAAGCCCGTTTTCGGCAAGCACCGCCATAAAATGCGCTTTGTGGTGCTGAATAGTATGAAGCTCTGTACCCTCTTCCCTTGACATTTCTTCTGCCAATTGTGTGCTGTGATATCCGGGATGGGAATCGGCAAGTAGAACCTCCGGTTTAAATGAGTAGTGTTCACAAAGGTGTTGGAGGGTTTCCCGGTATGAGACCTGTGAATCATACGATTCCTGGTTGCCCAAAAACTGGCTGATCAGCACCTTGTCGCCATCAGCCATTGCAAAGGCCCCTTTCAGATCGGCGCCCATAGCCAGTACTGGTTTATTGATTTTTTTGAAAGGATATGGCTGGTAATTGGGTGCAAGCCCCCTGCTTCTCCTCAGCAAAATTCTTTTTCCTGAAGTTGTGTATTGAACCACACCGTCATCCTGAGGTGCTACGATATCACGATCAAAAACAAGAATGTAATCGGCAAAATGCCCCAAATGTTCGAGTGCCTGTTTGTCTTTGTAAATGATCGGAGAACCACTCAGGTTTGCACTTGTCGCTATTAACGGGCGTTTTACCTTCTGCATGATCAGCTCATAAAGGGGGCTGTATGGCAACAGGATGCCAACCGTTCCGAGACCCGGAGCAATCCGTTCTCCGCAAAGGCCGCTTGCAGTGTTGTCTTTGCGTTCACAGAGAACAACCGGTGCGTCCGGAGCCCTGAGGGCATCTTCATGGTGCTGAGAAATTACCGCATCCCTTTTGGCCATCTCCACATCAGGATACATCACAGCAAACGGTTTAGCCGGACGGTGCTTTCGTTCACGCAGTGTTTCAATACACACCTGGTTCGTGGCATCGGCAAGAAGCAGGTAACCTCCGATCCCTTTTACCGCAAGAATCATTCCCGATTTGAGTACTTCCGTACAAATCTCGAGTATAGCATCTGCATCCCGGCTTAACTCCTCCCCATTACCTGAATACAGGCACATAGGTAT
This sequence comes from Balneolaceae bacterium, assembly GCA_003559375.1. Classification (GTDB taxonomy): domain Bacteria; phylum Bacteroidota; class Rhodothermia; order Balneolales; family Balneolaceae; genus Rhodohalobacter. The sequence goes on from PWLN01000273.1 coordinate 2,421, forward strand.
GGTACAATCGGGGCAGGAATTGGTCTGACTGTGCTGGCGGTACGCTCCGGGCTGGTCATACTCGGCCTGGCATTCCACGCACATGCCGAGATGAGCCATGGTTGTGTTCGGACGGTCATAAGGTACCTGTGTAATGATCGAATAGCGCGGACCGCAATGAAGGCATGTGGTAAATGCATACCGGTACCGCCGGTCAGCCTCGTCATTCATCTCCATCCGGCAGGAATCACAAAGAGCAATATCGGGAGCAAGCAGTGTACCGGCCTGTTTTCCTGATGTGCTTTCAATGATTGAAAAATTACTGAATGATTCTTCTTTAACCGGCCTGATACTTTTTTTTATAATCAGTGCGTGCGGAGGGGCATTCTTATACACATAATGGTAAAATTGCCGTGCTGTGGCATCTGTATCTGTTACTCTTATTTCAAGTCCATCTCCGCTGTTTTTTACCCAGCCTTTCAACCCGAGTTCATGTGCTTTTTGATACACAAACGGGCGAAACCCCACACCCTGCACAATTCCCCGGAAACGCATGTGGTAGGTAGGCATGATATATCTCAGCCGGTCACAGGTTTGAATACCTTTACCCTGAGCCAATCATACCATTTATCCAGGCCGTCACCCGTTGTACAGCTTGTGGTAAAAAAGGTTAGTTCAGGATTAATTTTTTTCGCGTTTTCAATTGCCGTTTCCATATTGAATGGAACATAGGGAAGCAGGTCTGTTTTATTGATCACACACACGCCCGAAGTGTGAAACATGTCGGGATATTTGATGGGTTTGTCGTCACCTTCAGTAACACTGAAGATGACAACGCGTTCATTTTCCCCAAGGTCGAACATGGACGGACATACAAGGTTTCCCACATTTTCGATAAACAGGATACTTTTGTCCGGCGGATCCAGATCCTGAATGGCATGAAGTACCATATGAGCATCGAGGTGGCATCCTTTTCCGGTATTGATCTGGATGGCTTTTGTTCCTGTGCTCCTGATCCGTTCGGCATCCAGGCTTGTATTTTGATCTCCTTCGATGACACTGAAATCCATTTCATTTTTCAGATCCGTTAATGTACGTTCCAGAAGCATGGTTTTGCCGCTTCCGGGAGAGCTGACCATATTGATGGCAAAGATCTTTTTGGCGTCCAGATAGCCCCTGTTTCTCGCTGCCAGCAGTGCATTTTCATGCAAAATATCTTTTTCAAGGGTTATCAGCCTGCCATTGGTATCCTGATGGCTGTGACTATGCTGGCCCTCACCATGATGATGGTGATGACCATGATCATGGCCGTGGTGATGATGGTTTTCCGTCACGATATGGGCATCATCTGTTCCGCATCCACAAGTTACACACATTTCTCTACCTCATTATTTTTTGATTATTCTTCTACTCTGATTGATTTTACCCTTAATTCCTGTCCATGTACGATTTCGGAAAAATAATCACCGCACCGGGGACATGCCTCATATAATTCTTCAACTTCAAAAACTTCATGGCATGATTTACAGGCCGCTTCCCCGGGGATAAAATGTGTAATCCGTTCTGCGCCGTAAAGCATTGTGTTTTTGACGCCGTGCATCCAGGCAAAATCGAATGCAGCCTTTTCAATGCAGCTCAATTTTCCTATTTCAATTTCAATCGATCTTATGGATCGAACACCGGCTTTGCGGGCCTCCTTCTCCGCAAGTTCTATGATATTGGCTACCAAAGTAATTTCATGCACGCTCTGCCGCTTTTTTCTTTTTTTGGATCAGGTACCAGGTAAATGATCCGGCAATCATTATAACAACCGCTGCAAATACCATTACGTGCATAGGTTCTGTCAGATAATGAATGAGGGAGTGCCCTGGTGTATCACCATGTCCGGGATGGGCATAGAGTACCGACCCATATGCTGAAAGGGTTAAAACGAATGATATAAATATGAATTTAATTTTACTCATAATGTTCACAAGGTTACAGGTTTCGATTTTAAGGTTTGAGCTGGCGTATTTGATTTGTCAAAAAACGTTTCATGAAACAGTTTCAGTGCCCGCTCGAGATTATCAAGTGCTTTAATTTCCGGCTGTTTCCCCAATTCCCATTCATACCCGCTGATATGCAGGATATTGGCATCAGGCTCATAGCCATAAAGTTCTTCAGAAAGATAGATAATCGCTTCCGGACTTTGCATGTGCGATGTGTAGTGAAAGCTGCCTGATGATTCACACGGCCGGATTGCGCACCCGCCAGGAATAAGCTCCTGGGTTGCATCAATAAATAACACCGAGTCGTATCTGGTGATCAGTTCAGCGTCTTCTACCTGAAGCTGATAACGGTATTCTGCGGCAAACATTCCGGGATATCTTTTTTCAATTTCATCAAGAAAAAGCCAGCCGAGCCCATCATCTCCTCTTCCCGTGTTTCCAATTCCGATTAATAGAATCTTACCCATATCAGTTTTTCAAAATTTCCTGAACCAAATTACCATTATGATCGTAGAGTTCAGCTTTAAGTGGCATTTTTCCAAGTGCCTGAGTTGCACAGCTCAGGCACGGGTCGTACGCGCGTATGGCTACCTCTACCTGGTTCAACATTCCTTCGGTTATCTTTTCCTTTTTGCTGATTACATTATTTGCTACCCATTTAACGGCCTCATTCATGGCATCATTATTATGAGTAGTGGATACGATAAGATTACATCTGGTTATCATGCCTTTATCATCTATTTCATAATGGTGAGTGAGCGTACCCCTTGGTGCTTCAATAATTCCGATACCTTTTTGCCTGTGTCTGCCTTCACGCACCAGGTCTTCTTCTCCAAGAATTTCCTCATCATGCAGTAAATTTTTAATCACTTCTGCACAATGGAGGGTTTCTATCAATCGTGCCCAATGCGAATACATGGTGCTATTGATCACTTTATGTCCGGTAAAGTCGAAGTATTCCAGCCTTGCTTTTTCGGCAAGCGGGGTAGGTATATAATCGCATATATTCAGCCGGGCCATTGGGCCTACCCGGTTCCAGCCTTGCTTACGGCCTACATTCTTCAGGTATGGAAACTTCATATACGACCATCTTGCAACTGCCTCTGAGAAATATTCTGCATAATCATCGGAATGAACATCAGGAAGAGTAATGTTACCTTCTGAATCAATTGCACGAAGGCGTCCGTCATATAATTCAAGTGCACCATCCGGTTTCACGGTTCCAAGATGGCCTGACGGAAATGCTGCAAACTCATCCAGAAAAACCCTGTGTTCGATATGGTAGTTTTTAATAAACTCTACCATTTCGGTGCTCCACTCTATCATGGTATCAATATTTGGCAGTTCATCACCGGTGAGGAAATAATCCCGCTGTTTCTTCTTAAAGGTTTTATAAACACCTCCCGGTATCGCAAGTGTACCATGAATTTTCTTCCCTGAGAGAGCTTTAATCAATTCCTGTCCGAATTTTCTCATCGTAATGCCTTTTACCGCAAGCTCCCTGTTTTCGGCGGCAACAGCTACCACATTTCGCTTTTCCGGTGGCGCATCCATTCCGAATAGAAGGTCGGGTGAAGCGAGATAAAAGAAATGAAGGGCATGAGATTGAAATATTTGTGCATAATGCATCAGTTTTCTCAGTTTGGCTGCGAGCGGAGAAAGGTTTTCCGGATCAATTCCTACAATCTGGTCAATCGCCTTTGCTGCGGCGAGATGGTGGCTTACCGGACATATACCGCATAACCGTTGAACAAGATTGGGAGCCTGCCAGTAAGGATGTCCCTGGATAAACCGCTCAAACCCTCGAAATTCCACAATATGAAAATAAGACTCTTCTACTTTTCCCCGTTCATCAAGATGGATGGTTACCCTTCCATGGCCTTCCACTCTGGTTACAGGATCAATGGTTATTGTTCTGCTCATGATTATACCTATGTTTTAATCGTACTTGAATTCTGAATAGAGGATTGAATAATTTTCATCCCACAGCAGGTTTTTAACCGCTTTCCAGATATGCTGTGCATCGGGCGGACAACCGGGAATGAAATAATCGATTTTCACGATTTCCCGGCTTTCATAGACTCTGTCCAACATTTTGGGAAGGTCTTTATGATAGGGGATAATGGTATTTCCTTCCTCGCTTGTTACACAATTCAGGTATGCTTCTTCCATACATTCTGCAAGAGGGATACTGTTCCGCATGGATGGCAACCCTCCCCAAATGGCGCACTCTCCCACAGCAACCAGCAAATCACATTGCTCTCTGAAGGCCCGTAATGTTTCAACGTTTTCATCATTACATACCGAACCCTCTACGATACCCACATCACATCGTTTTGAAAACTTCTTGATATCTGTGATCGGAGATTTATGGAACGACACTAACTCTACAATATCGAGCAGTTCGGTGTCTATATCCAGCAGCGACATATGACAGCCAAAACAACCTGCCAATGAAACCGTTGCGATTGTTTTCTTTTTAGGTTTTCCTTTGCGTTTATTGTTGTTGCTCTTAACTGGTGTGTTGTAATCGGGACGGGTTGAAGATTTATCAAACTTTCTAAAACCAAATGGCATACCATAGCTTTCTCCCCGAACGATGATAGCACCTGTAGGACAAATATTCATAGCATGAATTGCCTGTTCACGGGTAAGTTTCTTTTCTTCATTGTAATCAATGCCTACATAGGTTTCATTGCCCCGATTCTGGTAACTGAAAACATTTTTGCCGTCATCATTTTTGATCTCGACAACACAGCGCATACATTTAATACACCGGTTATGTTCCATAATCATCCGTTTGGCATCATAATCGATCAGTCTGTCCTTAAACAGATGCGGAAACCGGCTGATTGCAATTCCAAGTTCATATCCCATATGCTGCAAATCACAATTACCACTTTTTTCACATGACGGGCATATATGGTTCCCCTCTGCAAACATCATTTCAACCAATGCCTTTCTCATATCTTTGAGATCCGGCGCATTTACCTCTACCGTGAGGCCTTCCCGAACTTTTTCTGTGCAGGCCGGGCCAAACTTGCCGTTAATTCTGCAAGTACATGTACGGCAGGTGCCCAGTGGGGATTCAATGGATTCAAAGTAACACAGAGAGGGTATAAAGAATCCGTTTTCTTTAGCAACATCAACCAGATTTCTGCCTTCTTCAGTTAAAATGTTTCTGCCGTCGATTGTAATATTTATTAGTTTAGCCATATTCCAACTCCCAAACGGTGTTAATTTTTGAATTCTTCATAATCACGGATGGCTGCTTCCATGTCAAAGCCCACATTCAATGCTGACTTATCCTGTTGTATGATACTTTCAAAGTAGTCGCTGAATTTTTCAAGTGTATTTATGAGGCTGTTGGTCGCTGTTTTACCTAAACCGCAGCGGCTGGTGTGGCGCATGATGAGGCTCCACTGATTCAACTCTTCGATATCATCATCACTGGCGAGGCCATTTTTTATGCGTTCAAGCTTTCGCTCAATAAAGTAATTTCCTGCCCTGCATGGTGTACAGATTCCGCATGATTCTTGTTTATAGAAGTCGGCATAATTCAATAGTATATCAAGAATATCCCGGTTTTTGTTGAATATGGTTAGTGCACCGCCACACCGGATATGCTGGGTGAAAAATTCCGCAAACATGGCAAATGGGGTATCCGCTTCATCTACCGTAAGAACGGTACCCGATGGCCCGCTTTCCTGGATATAATAGGGCTCTTCCGCTCCGCATTTATCAAGCAGATCGCCAAGTGTCATGCCCCATTCAATTTCATATATGCCCGGATATTTACAATCACCGGATACACTGATGATTTTAGTTCCCGGTGATTTTTCGATACCATAGCTTCGAAAATGATCTTCACCGTACTGGATAATTCTCGTTGCTGCGCAAAAAGTTTCCACATTGTTTACAACAGTTGGAAGATTCAGGTAACCCTTTTGAACAGGGTAAAACCATCTCGTTCGGGGTTCGCCTCTTTTCCCTTCAGCTGATTCAAGGAGTGCTGTTTCCTCACCACAAACATATGACCCTGCCCCAAGCTGCAGGCGAATATCAAAATTAAAGTTGGTTATCCCACCGCAGCTATTACCAAGTAATCCTTTATCCCGGTATTTCTGTAAGGCTTTTTCAACCTTGTCATGAAGCCATGTATACTCAGACCTCAGGTATATGAGACCAAAACTTGCACCAATGGCATAGGCACACGCAATCATTCCTTCAATAACCGTTTCAGGTACCTTTTGCATCAAAACCCTGTCTTTAAATGTACCGGGCTCCCCTTCGTCAGCATTGCAAACTACAACTTTGGGTGTTGTTTCTTCATCAGCTGCCGCCTGCCATTTCATCCATGTTGGATAAAAAGCCCCGCCTCTGCCCGATAGCCTCGTGTTTTTTAATTTGTTGATAACTCCTACTTTCTGTAAAGCCACAAGTTTTGAAATTGCTGATCCGGATTTGAAATCGGAAAAGAAAATTCCCGGCTGTTTATCAGTAGTGTAATGGATGTTTTCCTTTGGATGATCACAGATTTCCTCAATCGGCACACCTTTCTTTAATTTTGTGATGATCTCACGGACTTTGAGTGTATTCAGATTTGTAAACGGGTAAAAATTGATCAAGGCAGCGGGTTCCTGGTCACTCAAACCAATACAAGGTGTTAAAAATAACCCAAATGTTCCGGTTGGATCAGTTGAGCCAACTTTTGCTGCCGTTTCTCGTTCAAATGCTTCCAGAATCCTGTTGAATCCTTTCATCTGACTTGTCATACTGTTGTTCAGATAAATGGTAAACTTACCGGCGTGTTTTCGGTGAAAAAAGTGATAAAATGAAACAATTCCTTCAACCTCTATCTCAGAAATATCATAATCTTTGGCAAGTGTTGTAATATCGGCATCCGAGATATAGTGTTTTGCACGCTGAAACTCCCAAAGCCGATTCAACATTTGCGTGCGGGGTGGTTCGTTTAGAAAAGAACTTGCAGTTTTTGCATCCATATCCAACATCCCATTTTTTAAAGTTGGAAAATTATACACGAACCTCTCTTTGTTCTGGCAGAATCAGTTCAATATTATGTAATAGATCCATCCGCCACTTAAATCACATCTGAACAAAGAGGCGTATTCTGTTATTATTGTACGTTATGATGATTTAACGAATAATTCAAATGATGGGATAAAAATTTCGCTATTTAGATATGAAAATCTAAAATTACTGTTGTTTTTTTGTGGCGGCAATTTGCGTGCAATACCTTGAAATCCCCCCAACCCTCTTTAAGAAAGGGGGAGCCTCAGAACCCCTATAAGAAAAGGTGGAGTTTTTGAGGGGTTTATCAAACCGTCAGCAGATTCTCGGCAGCAGTTCACCACTGGCTTGCGGAAGCATTCTCTTTCCTCCAATTTTGCTGTGCAGCAGTACTCCTCCAGGATGCTCGTCTACAATTTCACCTATTATGGAAGCCTGTGAACCGTTTTCCCATGAATGAAGTGTGCGTAAACAATTTTCAGAAATCTCGTGGTTAACAATACATACGAAAAGTCCTTCATTTGCAACAAACAGGGGATCCAAACCCAGCATTTCACATGCTCCGGCCACTTCGTTCTCGAGTGGCAGGCTGTTTTCATGGATCTCGATTCCCAACCCTGTTTGGCGTACCACATCATGAAGTACAGTTGCAACCCCGCCCCTTGTAGGGTCGCGCATAAATCTGACTGAGTTTCCAAATTCATCCAATAACTGTTGGCAAATTTCATGAAGCGGCCGGGTATCACTTGTCAAGGTAGTCTCAAATTCGAGGCCTTGCCGTTTGCTCATGATGGTAACGCCGTGCCGTGCCGGAGCACCGCTGAGCAATATCTTGTCACCTGAACGGATATTCTTCATACTCAGCCTGGCTTTTGGGTGAATTTTGCCAATGCCGGTTGTATTAATGAAAATCTTGTCACCTTTACCTTTTTCCACCACTTTCGTATCACCGGTTACCACCTTTACTCCAGTCCTGATACAGGCATCCCGAATAGAGACCAATATTTCCCAGAATTGATTCATTGGCAATCCCTCTTCAAGAATAAATGACAAAGAGAGATAAATAGGGGCCGCCCCGCTAACGGCCAGGTCATTTATTGTACCATTTACCGCCAGGTCTCCTATGGTTCCACCCGGAAAGATAATCGGCGAAACTACAAATGAATCCGTACTAAAAGCGTATTCACCGTTAAGAAACAGATTTGCTGCATCACCCTGACTGTTCAGCCAATCGTTGTTTAGCAGTGAAAAAACTCCTTTTTCAAGCAGTTTTTGGGTTAATTTGCCGCCTCCGCCATGCCCGAGCGTAATGGTATCGAAATCCTGAAAAGGCATCGGGCAATGCAGTTCGATCCTTGATTTTCTATTCATTTATGAAAAACTAACCTCCTATTTTTGGGCATACTGAAAATATGCTGCACAGGCTCCCTCGCTGCTCACCATTGGCGCACCTAATGGAAACTCAGGAGTGCATTTCGTTCCAAAATGTGGACATTCAGGTGGTTTGATCTTGCCTTTCATGACATCACCAGAGCGGCAGTCATATTGAGACTCAGCATGTTTCACAAGATTGTCAAATTTTATCAGGGCATCATAATCCCTGAATTTATCCCTGACAAATAATCCGCTTAACGGTATTTCACCAATCCCCCGCCATTCTCTTGACCGATGCTCAAAAACATCTCTGACCAATTCGATTGCTTTCCGGTTCCCATCTTTTTCAACAACGCGCCTATACTGATTTTCCAGTTTGTATTCGCCTTTTTCAAGCTGCGACACTACCATCCATATACCCTCAAGCAGATCAACCGGTTCAAAACCGGTAACAACAATTGGTACTTTCCAGCGCTTCACCAGTGGTTCGTATTCACTAAGCCCCATCACTGTGCAAACATGTCCGGCAGCCAAAAACCCGTTTATTGCCGTTTCCGGGTCACTCATGATTGCCTCGATGGCTGGCGGCACCATCACATGCGCACTTAATATCGAATAGTTGCTTAGACCCGCTTTATATGCATGCAACACGGATAATGCATTTGCCGGTGCCGTTGTTTCAAAACCAACAGCAAAAAAGACGACCTCTTTACCTGGATTGTTCACTGCGATTTGAACCGCTTCAAGCGGACTGTACAAAATGCGAATATCAGCTCCTTTTGCCCTTGCCTGTTGCATACTGATGGTGTTACCCGGCACACGAAGCATATCTCCGTATGTACACAGGATCACTTCCGGCCTCAGGCTCAGATCAATTGCCATATCAATGAGTGCAGCCGGCGTAACACACACAGGGCATCCCGGCCCGTGAATCATCCTGATTTGAGGAGGGAGCATATCCAGAATACCATGGCGAACCAGTCCATGGGTCTGCCCGCCGCAAACTTCCATGATATTCCATCCCCGGGTTACAGTTTTCCGGATTTTTGAAAGGAGTTTATCTACAAGTTCTGCGTTCCGGAATTCATCGAGGTACTTCATATCACAACCCGGGTTTTTCGGGCTGAATATTCAATTCATCCAGTTCCCCCATTTGCTCAAGATACTTCAGCGTTTCCCTGGCCTCATCCTCATCCACTTTGCTGAGTGCCACCCCAACATGTACCAAAACATAATCATCTACTTTAACATCCGGCAAAAAACAGAAATTTACTTCACGCAAAATCCCCCCAAACGAAACTTTCCCGGGATAATTTACCTCATCAAAATCCGAAGTGAGTGAAATAACTTTCCCTGGAATTGCAAGACACATATTCTCACCTATATAGATAATTCCACTGAGTGGTTCACATATTTGTTGTTGTTACATTAATACAATACAAAAAAATAAAAACAATCGCTTGATCTGAGGTTTTTCCTCTAATCAGATTTATCGTATTATTACCTCTACATATCAAATTTTTAAGCACTTTGTGATTTAGGTTCAAATGTCTTTGCCTGAAAAAGTTATCGGAGTATTATCAGAAATTTATGGAATCAATATCAGTAAGTATCGTTCCGTATCAGGCGGAAGTATCAACCAGGCTTATAAGCTTACAACGAATCAGGGGCCATTTTTCCTGAAATACAATTCATCGGCTCCCTATGACTTTTTTGAAAAGGAGGCACTTGGATTACTAACGCTCCGGTCGGCAGGTACGGCACTGCGTATTCCGGATGTAATCGCGGTAGGCAATCCTGAGGATAATAAATCATCTTTTTTGCTATTGGAATATATCGAAGAGGGCAGGAGCGGCAATTCTTTCACATTTGGAACTGAATTGGCTGAGCTTCATCAAACCAATAGTGAATACTTCGGCCTTGATTCAGACAATTACATCGGAAGCTTGCCACAACAAAATGGCAAATATGATGATTGGATATCTTTTTTCAGGGAAAAAAGAATAGAACCCCAGATCAGAATGGCAATCAATCAGGGCCGGTTATCAAGCAGCCTGAATTCGAACTGGAACAGGCTTGCCAAAATGCTTGATCAGATCATTCCCCAATGTAAACCTTCCCTTCTTCACGGGGATCTTTGGGGTGGTAATTACCTATTCGACACAAATGGAACCGCCGTACTCATAGATCCTGCCGTCTATTACGGCCATCCGGAAGTAGATCTGGCTTTTACCAGAATGTTTGGTGGGTTTTCTGCAGATTTTTACAGAGGATACGAATCCGTTTTACCTCTCGAACCGGGATTCGAGGAAAGAGTACCCATTTTTAATATGTACCCGCTTCTGGTTCATGTAAATTTGTTTGGCGGGTATTATACATCACAATTCGAATCTTTTCTCAGGTCGTTTTGAATGACAGGAAATTCATAATGCTGAATGATGCTTTTGTCTCAAACAGATCATTCCATGAACATCTTGATTCAAGTATAAACGTACGCTGAAATCCCCCCGACCCCCTTTAAAAAAGGGGGAGCCCCCGACCCGTTTTAAGAAAAGGGGAGCTACATTCCCTTTTAGAAAAGGAGCTGTCTTTTCGTGGTTTATCAATCCGGCACTATAGATAAATACACTTACATTCTGTCTGGGGCGCTGATTCCAAGGATTCCCAGTCCGTTTGAAAGAACACGGGCCGTTGCTTCTGCGAGAGTTTTTCTGGCGTACATCAGGTTCTTTTCCACTCCAATAATTCTACAATCGTGGTAAAAGGAAGTGAAGCCCTGAGCCAGTTCATTAAGATAAGTAATCAGGCGATGGGGTTCTCTGCTGTTCGCAGCATTGGAAACTGCGTCGGGAAAACTCATTAATTTTTTAATGAGGGAAATTTCGGATTCATGAACAAGCAAGAATAGTTCAGGACTGCCATTAAATTCTTCAATTTCAACCACTTTTCTCAGGATAGATTTGATGCGCGCATGGGCATACTGAAGGTAAAAAACCGGGTTTTTTTCGCCGGCTTCCTTCGCCTGATTCACATCAAATTCCAAATGGGTGTTTGGTGACCTCATCAAAAAGAAAAAACGTGTAACATCTTCACCCACTTCATCCATTAATTCATCGAGTGTTACAAAATTGGCTTTTCTTGTACTCATTTTATATGGTTTGCCATCTTTTACAAGTGTAACAAACTGGTAGACCAAAACTTCAACTTTGTTTTTGTCGTAGCCAAGAACTTCAATCCCATTCATCACATCAGGGTAGGTATCGATATGGTCAGCCCCAAAAATATCCAGACAAAGATCGAAACCCCGGTCCAGTTTATGGGCGTGATAGGCAATATCCGGCAGGCGGTAGGTTGGCTCGCCGGTACTCTTGATTAGAACTGTATCCTGATCCTTGCCAAATTCGGTTGTCTTAAACCAAACAGCCCCATCCTGTTCGTAGGCAAGCCCTTTTTCCCTGAATATTTCAATGACCTCATCAATCGAACCATCTTCGTACAGTGTGTGTTCGTTGAAAAAGGAATCCATGACGATATTGAGCCTCTTCAATGTTTGCTGGATTTCATCAAAGATCACACTCTCAGCTTTTTCCTTGAATATTCTTTCATCTTCTTCATCTTGAAGCGCATCTTTATGTTCCTCTATCAGCTCTTTGGCAATATCATAAATATAATCGCCTTCATAACCCTCTTCCGGGAATTCAAAATCGAGCCCAAGCTGCTGCAGATAACGTGCCTGAACACTCAGTCCAAGCATTCTCATCTGGCGTCCAGCGTTATTGAAATAGTATTCCCGTTGCACCTCAGCACCCGTCCATTCCAGAAGCCGGGCAACCGTATCACCCAGAACCGCATTTCTTCCATGGCCAACGGTTAGCGGACCAGTGGGGTTGGCACTTACAAATTCAAGCAGGCATTTCAAGCCTGCATTGTCTGTTGATTTTCCATACTCAGCATCTTGTTTCAGGATTGATGCAAGTTCATCATATAGATATTGATCAGCATAGCGAAAGTTGATAAAGCCTGGCCCGGCAACTTCAGCCGTAGTTACTTTTGCAGAATCCAGCCTGATTTTTGCAACAATCTG
>PWLN01000215.1 GCA_003559375.1 Balneolaceae bacterium
CCGAAGGCATCCTTACAGGGCTGACCCGGAAAGGAAAGCCTTGGAAAAATGAAGCCCTCAGTTCTGAAGATGGGATACCGGATGCGGGTGGCGCGGTAGTGACATCCCGACCCCTCAGGAATGCTGGATGCTGGTTCCCCTCGATGGCGCAAGCGTCCCGTTTATCCCTACGGAGCTTGTGCCCCCCTACAAAATAAACGTATAAGTATACTTCACCATAAAGATCCGGAACCGGCTCCTCGACATTTCAGGTATTGGCAGCTGGCGCGTGGTATCCAGATCCTCATTGTAAACAATCCATAAATCATGCCCTTCACTGAAATTGTATCGGAAGCGGGCATTGCTCTAAAATTAATTTGATGCACTGTTATACTGCACAAAAATATTCGTTGAAACTTCAGTGTTAAATGGGATACCCAAACGAAGCAACGCCAGATGGGAATTAAACGTCTGATCCCTTTTTGGGAAACGGATATAATTGAAGGTATAAGACCCTTCTATTTCCAGATGGGGCGACACATTCCAGGATGGCCTGAAGCTGAATGAAACCCTTTCACCATCAAAAAAACTACCGGCCTGTGTGTTTGCCGTGAATCTGAATAATCCCGCTCTTGACATGGAATAGTTGGCTGAGAATTGATAAAACGTATAATCACCTTCCGGTATAAACGTATTCCTGTCAAGAAAGAAAGGAAACAGGAGGTCTTCGTAAACAAGGTGGAGTGAAAAATTACCCTGGGCTCCTGATTTCAATTGATATGCCCAACCGGGCCCGGCCTGAAAGGTTTCCAGTTCAAACCCTTCGTTTCTGTAATAAGCTTCACCACTCAGCATCATCGAATGCCAGATGAATGGGGATTCTTCTCCCCTTCTCCAGGTATAGGTAACATTCTGGTTGAACTGTGTAAAATCCGACCGCTGAATAAACCCGACTCCGGGATTATAATCCGGGCCTGACCATACCATTCCGATGCCATAACCAATCCCATCCCGCAGCCTCCTTTCAAACAATGCTGTGAATCGCCCGCTTTCAGCCGGACTCCAGCCTCTCTCAACCTTTTCACTTTCATCCAACGTATGCGCCCATTGGAATGTAAGGTAATCATCACCGTAGAGACGGAACGAACCATCGAGCCCATAAGCCAGGTTGTATTGCCCGTCGGCTCCTACCCTGCTGGTAGCCATTCCTCCTGCATAAGAGTAGGGATTGAACAACTGCCGCCTTAATCGCAACACTCCAAAATTCTCAGACGGCAGATCTCCTTTTTTATCGGTTTGCATATTCAGAAACCCGATATCCCAGGGGCCACTTCTGCCTACTATTCGTGCGCCTCCCAATATCCTTACCATTTCTCCCTGGTCGGTTAACCCGATTCGCCTGCTGTGAAAAAGGCGGCTGTTTCCTCCTGTCCTGAATTCAAAAAGTCCGGCCCTTTCCTGGAAAAACTGCCTCTTTTCGGGGAAAAAAAGCGAAAAACGAGTAAGATTTACCTGCTGATCATCTGCCTCAACCTGGGCAAAATCGGTATTTACAGTGAGATCGAGTGTCAGATTATTCGTCAGGCCATACTTCACATCGAGGCCGCCTTCAAGCATACGGTTATGATCGTGGCCAAATGTATCGGGGTCCTGTCCTGCAACCGCAAGCCTTTCGAGTCCGCCCATAACATACGGCCGGATATACACGGGACTATGGCTTTCTACATCTTCCAATACAATTTTGTGAAACCGTGATGGTTTCAGAAATGCAAGGCTTACATCAGGTTCTATATCAGGAAACATAATCCGTTCCGACTTTCTCACGATGATACGCTGAATCGCAAGGCCCATCACCACGCGCCCGTTATCATCCTGAAAACGAAGGCTCGAAAAGGGAATGCGCATTTCCGAAAACCACCCTTCATCGGTAACCACGGAAGCCACATCCCAATACGTGTCAAAATCGACATTCATCCATGCTCCAGCAGGGCCTGATGCATCCCTTGAAACTGCCACATCGCGCCGGATACCAGCCGGATTGGTGCTGAAAATAACCGAATTTTCATTGTCATTAAATGTATCCAGCATCACTTCAAAATAGTCGTCACTGCCAAAACGATCGCGGAACAGTACATTACCGCGTATTCCCTCCGGGTTGGAATCATATGCCCGGATTGCAAAGTAGATATATTCGTCATCATACACTGCCAGCACCTCGGTACGTTCAGACGGAGGCACACCCGACATTGGTTCGTACATTGTCATAGGGAAGCTTGTGGCATTCTCCCATGCCGGCTCATTACTGAAACCATCAAGGGTTATTGGCAGGCTGGTCCTGGCAATGTAGATCGGTTCTCTATCCTGCCCTGATACAGGAATAGCCGCTAGCAAAGTGACAACAGCAAAAAGCAAATGGCGGTATCTCATTACAGCGGCTCGTCAGCAATTGTTGTTTGGTTGATATCTTTTCTATCAAAACAGATGTTCCTATACTCAAAGTACAGTTTTTGTGGAAATTTTACAGCCTGAACCCCATATACAATGATTTTAACCTGAATGTTATTATACAGTAAAAAGAAAATTGATTTCCTTGAAGATAGTCTCAGACGGATGAAATTTCTGTGAATTCCTCATTTTCCCAAAGCTGTAAAAAAAATTAAAACTATGGTGAACCACCTCGACTCAACCATACAACATTGTACCTGAAGTGAGAAGTGCTTTTACGCGTATGCGTGTTTTCATGGTAATCAGCGAAATTTATATATTAAAGATTATGAACCTTGAAATATCCAACCATCGATTTATCGTATGCGGTGCCAGCAGCGGATTTGGCGAAGCAGTTGCCCGGCAGCTTCTGATTGAAGGGGCTCACGTCGTACTAGTTGCCCGCCGCGGCGACCTGCTCCGTGAAAAATTCAGCCATTTTAACAATCAGACCGAAATCATTGAAGGAAGTGTGATCTACAGGGAAACGCTGGCTGCTATTGAAAAAGCAGCAAAAACGGGTGACTTTCACGGAATACTCCTGAACGCGGGTGGTCCGCCAACCGGCACGCCGCTCCAGACAACGATGGATGACTGGGACTCCGCCTGGCAGCTGGTTATGCGGTGGAAAATTGACCTCTCCCTGCGTCTCGCTCCTCTCCTTAAAGAAAAAGGCTATGGCAGGATGCTATTTATAGAAAGCCAGTCCGTAAAACAACCGATTCCTGCACTGACCCTGAGCAATGCATTCCGTGCGGGTGTAGTCGGATTTGCGAAAACCCTTGCGCTCGAGGTTGCCCCGAAAGGGGTAACTGTTAATATTCTGGCGCCGGGTTCACACGAAACACCGGCCATTGACCGGGTAATCAAAAACAACAGCAGCATCCGCGGCATACCGTTTGAGAAAGCAAAAGAAGAGATGGAAGCCAATATTCCGGTTAGGAGAATGGGCAAAGCCGAAGAGCTTGCCTCCCTCGCCGCCTGGCTCCTCTCACCACTCAGCGGCTATGTAACCGGCCAAACCATCAGCCACGACGGAGGAGTTATTGCAGGGCTGTTTGGATAATCCGTCATGCCTCAGCGCAAGCAGGCATCTCCATACGTTGATTTGGGCTGTCTTATGCAATGGTAAGGAGATCCCGGGCATACGCCGCGGGATGACGTTGATGGGTGACGTACTTAGGTCCGTCATACCTCAGCGTAAGTAGACATCACCTCACAACTTAGTGCCTTCGCGCCTTCGTGGCAACAAAAACAACGATCATGAAAATCATTCAAAAAGAGTTCTCTCTTTCACCTAAACCGCGCGGTTTTCACCTGGTTACGAGGGAAATCCTTGAACATCTTCCCGAACTCTTCGATATTAAAACCGGCCTTGCCCATATCCATATCAAACATACCAGTGCAGGGCTCACGATCAACGAAAATGCCGATCC
>PWLN01000318.1 GCA_003559375.1 Balneolaceae bacterium
CCCTTGAGTTTGACAATGATCTGCGAATCAAAGATCAGGTTGTGCCTGCGGGTAAATATGCCTTTTTCACCATACCTGGCAGAGAAATTTGGACAGTAATCCTGAATAAAAACTGGGATCAGCATCTGGCAGATGATTACGATCCGAAACTGGATCTGCTTCGTATTAAAGTAAAACCGGAACAGCACGAATTCACTGAACAGCTTACCTATAACGTGTTAGGAAATCTTGATGGCAGAGGAGTAATTGAGTTGATGTGGGACGAGCTGAAAATTATAATTTCAGTAGAAGAGGTTTGACACATTTTATATCTAAAACTAACAATGAAAATTGAATTTTAAACAAATTTTAAAATTATGAAAGTATTAAAAATCACATTAATCACAATTTTGATTTTATCTCTGGCCAATATTTCATCAGAGGCAAAGAAGAACGTTCAGATGGAATCGGCTGAAATGATTATTAATTTGACAAGTGATGCCTTTGAAGATGCTCACAGTACATACATGGCCATTAATTTTGCAGAAATGGGCCTTTCGAATGATTTGGAAGTGACCATTTTCTTAAATGTACATGGTGTACGTCTTCTTGAAGAAGAGGCAGCTTCCCTCTCTTTTCATGGTGAAAGCCTTGTGGATAAACTCAACTCTTTTGTAGAGCAGGGCGGTAAAGTAATCGTTTGCCCCATGTGTATGCAGGCTTATGGAATGGACACCGGTGATCTCCCGGCAAACTTCGAACTTGGAGAGGCAATATCCATGATGAATCGCATCAAGAATAAGCCTGTAGTATTTACATATTAAAGTATAAGATCTTGAAAGTAGAAAATTATAGATATATATATCTTTTAATAGGAATTGCACTGTTTATTTTTAGCACTTTGCCAGAACTCGGTTTAGCTCAAAAACAGGTAGAGGGTAAGGTGATAAGCACACAGTCCGGATTAGTACTGCCGGGCGCACATGTATTGCTTACACACCAGAATGTTGTGATAACTACAGACGAATCAGGCTATTTCTACTTCACTGTAGACGGCTCTGAACAAGTAGTGCATCTGCGTGTAACCAGTATTGGGTTCCGAACTATAGAAATGCGCGTAGACCTGGATCAATTGCCATCTCTTTTACGCATAGAAATGATACCGGAAACCCGCCAGTTGCAGCCGGTGACAGTGTTGGCTCACAGAGTAAAACAAGATCCCTCCATACGGGAGGATGTGAGTCAGGTCATCTTTAAACCTGTAGATTCAGGCGCCTTTTTACGCAATGCCCCAAATGTATCCGGTGTGCGAAGAGGTGGATTTGGCCTTGACCCGGTTATTCGTGGGAATTCAGCAAGCCGTCTCAATATACGGGTTGATGGCCTCACCAGCTCAGCAGCAGCCTGTCCCAATCGAATGGATCCGCCAACCTCACATATCCGCTTGTCTGATATTGAACGGGTGGAAATTCACCATGGGCCTCATGCGCTCGAATTTGGCCCTGCTTTTGGAGGTACAGTAAACTTTATTAAACAAAAGCCGGGTGAGTTTACAGGTTCACATGTTCAGGGCGATATCAGAACAGGAATCGAAACAAACACAGGCCATCAAATTGCCGATACCCGTCTCATCATTCGGAATGACCGCCTAAGTGCTATACTAAGCGGTTGTCTTTCAAGAGCTTCAGACTATAAAAGTGGCAGTGGAATTACGGTTGGGGCTTCGTTTAACTCCTATGATTATGGGCTTGATCTGGCATATCGCCTTAACGAAACCCAACATATTCGGGCCGGCTGGTCGCAGTCGTTTGTCCGTGATGCAGATTTTCCTGCTTTACCAATGGATATGGATATTGATGACACCTATAAGGCCAGTGTAGGTTACAGTTGGGAGCCGGATTTCAGCACTCTTCGTTCTGTATCGATTGATGCGTACTACACATTTGTAGATCATCAAATGAGTAACCGTAACCGGGAAACGTTTCAAATGAGAGATGCAGTGGCGCTCGCAGAAACGAGATCTTTGGGCATGCGTACACAGGCCAAAGGATTTCTAACTTCAGGTACCTGGAACATCACAGGAAACATTGATCATCAAGGGATTGATGGTACTCGGTTTGTGGATTTTAAAATGGGGCCAAGAGCCGGAGAAAGTATGCAGTACAACCTTTGGCAAGATGCATACACCACAAATTTTGGGCTTTATGCAGGTGGCGATTACTTCCGGGATGCCTGGACAGTAACATTCGGTACCCGATTAGACTACAACCTTGCCGATGCCCGTAATCCGGCACCTCGCTTTCAGAATCGTGATCTTTCATCTTCGTTCCTGAACTTTAGCATTAGTGCAGGTTTGAGCAGATCGTTGTCGGACAATACAGCGATCAGCCTCTACGCAGGGAGAGGCGTTCGAAGTCCGGACGTTACGGAGCGGTATATCAACTTTCTGGCGATTGGACGCAATCCGTTTGAATTTGCAGGTAACCCCGATCTGAAACCGGAAGCAAATCATCAGGCAGATCTTATTTTCGATAGCCGTATATCAAACCTTCAGCTCACCTTGAATGGATTTGTTGGTTACACAGCAGACTATATTTCTGCAGAGATTGCTCCTGAAATCGATCCAATAGGTATGGGGGTGCCCGGTGTAAGAGAGTTTCGAAATCGTGGAAATGTTTTAAAAACAGGATTTGAAACCACTGTTATCTATGAATTGAGTTCAAGATTTACTCTGCAATGGATAAGCTCATACACATACGCAGAATACACAGACAGCGGTAATGCTGTGGCTGAAATACCACCACTTGAGCATTCATTTATTATTCAAGGGCTCCTTGCAAACCGCTTTACTACGAATCTGAGTCTAAGGCAGGTTTCAGCCCAGGATCGTATCGATGAAAGTTTTGGTGAACAACGTACATCTGCTTTTTGGCTTATGGATGTTCACTCCGGTGCCACTTTGTGGAACGGGTTTGAACTAACGGCCGGTGTGAGAAATTTGTTCGACACCAATTACGAAGAGCATTTAAACCGAAACTTTAATCCTGAATTTGACGGTGATAGAGCCAAGCTTTTCGAGCCAGGCAGGCGAATATTCGTTGAAGTAAGCTACAACTTTTAGAAGCGAAAGGATGAACCGGGCTGTCGATAAATAATTTTTATCAGATAAAATCGACTATCCTATTCATAACATAGATGAAATCAGGCTGTTAGATATCTTCATCTACAGCCTGATTTTTAATTAATCCTAATCATTAACATAATAGTTACAACTATTTATGAACTGTCTCAACAACCAAAAAACAATTAGAAAAAGAGCTTTATTATCATGTGTATCTGTTTTAATCTGCCTGCTTTTTGTTGAAACCATAAACGCCCAGTGGACTGCATCGAGGCCCGACGGCCATGCCCCAATTGGCGTACATGCCGAGCACACCCATCACAAAGGGGAGTGGATGATCGGCTATAAATATTTCCTAACCTACTCCGATCGCCATCTCGATGGCAGAACGGAGGTACCGCTATCCACCATCCTTGATAACTACATTATGGCGGGTAAGGATATGTTTATGCACATGCATATGTTTGAAATTATGTATGCCACATCCGACCGGCTAACACTTATGCTGATGGCCGACCTGATGTTTCATAATATGAACCACGCCCATGCACCCGGTTTTGGGGAAGATCATGCACACAACACAAGCGGGCTAAGTGATCTCCGCCTTTCCGGGCTATACATGTTTTTAGACCGAAACAACCAGCGGATGCATACAGAGCTTGGATTTACTATTCCTACCGGCAGAATAGACTATTTTGAAGGGTACGATATGCAGCTTGGCTCCGGCACAGTTGATCTTATTTCAGGGCTCACCTGGCTGGCACAAAGAGAACGTACCTCGTTCGGTGCGCAGG
>PWLN01000246.1 GCA_003559375.1 Balneolaceae bacterium
ATGGGTGGTTACCATAAAACCGCATTATACAAGAGGGAAACGTATCGATTACATACTTGAAGGTTATATGGTGGGAAAATAAGTGTTAAATATCTTGGAATCAGGTTGGGATCATCATAGTTAAAGCCTTCAAATCACAACAATTTTTTAAAACCATGACCCGGTTAATCAAAAATTTAATTTCAGTAACAATCCTGGCATCAGCGGCCGGAATAGTACTGTTTGGCTGCTCAACAGACAGCTCCGGTGATTACAGGCTGACTACAAACTCGGTGCCTGAAGAAGGAGGTATGGTAACACCATCATCTGGTAAATACGATCATGGTATCCGGCTGGAAATTACGGCTGTTCCTGCCGAAGGATACTTTTTTGAGCGTTGGGAGGGCGATGTCAGCGGGGACGAAAACCCGGTAACCATAACTTTCCTGGGAAACCGGAGGGCCACGGCAGTTTTTGAGGCTGCGCCGTTCTCTGCAGGTAACGGAAGTTTGGGGAATCCCTACACCATTTCCAATTTTGATGACCTGATGGCTATAAGTGGTGAGAATTACCTCGACAAACACTTTATCCAGGTCAATGACATTGACGCTTCCGGATCGAAAGATATGGGTGGATTTGCCCCCATTGGCACAAAAGAAACACCATTTACAGGTACTTATGATGGCAATGGCTATCAAATTACAGATCTCGCCTACTACGAGTTCGGCAGATTAATGGGCCTGTTTGGGTATATTCAGCAAGCCGAAATCCGGAATGTAACCCTTGCCAGCACGCATCAGGAGGAGAGTGAAATATTAGCCATGGAATTTTCAAAAATGGATTATCAATCCACTTCTGACCCGTTTTACCTTGATATAGATTCAGAAAACTTCAGAACAGGAGGTACCCTGGTTGGTTTTAATGACGGCGGGGTGATACAGAATTGCCGGTCCTATGCCCCAATTGGTTCGAGGCGGCACTACCTGGGCGGGCTTGTTGGATACAACGAAGGAGAGGTCAGCGATTCTTATGCTGCCGGGAATGCTACAGGTTTGAGTTACACGGGTGGTCTGGTGGCAGTCAATGCCGGTCTCATTCAAAACTCTCATGCCACTGGCTTTAGCAGTTCACTTGGTTCTGCTGGTGGTTTGGTGGGTGTAAATTATGGTGGACAAATCATCAACTCATATGCGAAAGGAGATGTGGATACCAATTTCCGAAATGGTGGTTTGGCTGCTGTAAATACGGGGCTAATCCGGGCCTCCTATGCCTCAGGAAGTACCAATGTAGGCATTGGTCCTACCGGGGGACTGGTTGGCCACAATGAGGGCGAAATACGCGATTCTTATTCTCTTGTGTCTGTTACCCGATATGAGTATTCCGATACTGCAGGAGGTTTGGTGGGGGTTAATAATGAAAATGGCGTTATTGTCAACTCTTACGCTGCAGGCCGTGTTGCCAGTTACGAAGAGGATGAGGATGCTGAGATGGGAGGAGTTTCAGGAAAAAATGAGGGGACTATCACTGCCTCCTACTGGGACACCGAAGCCACCGGCCAAAACCAAAGCGTGGGCGATGGAAACCCCGTAGGCGCCACCGGCCTCACCACTCAGCAGATGAACGGCCCTGCCGCTCAGGCCAATATGCCGGAATTCGACTGGCAAACCGTGTGGGGAACAACGGACGGGTACCCGGTGCTGCGCTGGCAGGGGGATCAGTGAAGGGTAGTGAAGAGGAAACATGGTATTTCTATGCGGTTAGATGTTGGTTTTTCCTTGTATGTGGGTTTGATGATGAACCAGGTGCTGGGGAAAGATAGAAATACCATGTTTGGGTCGGTGGGGTGCGCACTGAGTAAAACATGGTATGTTTGTGCGTACTCAGCGAGCTGATCGATGTTGAAAAGCAGATAAGGGGTGAGCCGCTACATAACATCGAATAAACATACCATGTTTTTGGGTTTGTCACAGAGAAATGGAAAACCTAGTTTCATATTCCACCTGTGTGGTGCCGGGAGTATACGTCCGTTCAGCAAATGAGATGTTTGAATGGCTGTCCATACTTACAATTGTTGAACAGCGGGTACCATAATTTTCTGTCCGGATAAAAATGGGGGAGACTGCTTTTTCCATCTTTTCGGTCAGCCCTGTTTTTGGGAGTTGTTCGATCGGGAACTGTTCCTGATCAATAAGCAGCTCAAAAATCGCTTCCTCGTCAACCCCCTTTTTTTCAAGAATAGACCGGAAATGGAGAAGTGCTTTTTCCGTTTTAGGCCATGGGGTATCCAGAAATGCGTTGCTGATTGAATAGAAGCCGGGCTCCAGTTTTTGAATAGAATCTTTTTTATTGGTCAGGTAATACAGATCTGATGAAGTTCCCGCTATCAAATTGAAACCGTTATAGATACCGGATTCACTCAGTAATACTCCGAAATGGCTCTGAATGGGTCTGTCAGTCAAAAGAAAATCTGTCACAATATCCCCCCGGCTCGGGGCATTCTCTTTGATTTCATGTATAGCCCGGTAATTGGTAAGCGCTGCAAAGCGGCCTGATTCCGAGATTCCCATCCAGGTTCCGCCGGCTGCCAGATCCTTGCCAGCTATGATTTCCGGTTCGGTTTTCCATTTGTGAGCCGGTTTAGCAGGACGCTGATAAAACTCGTCCCGGTTTCCTGCGAGCAGAAATGGCGTTTCAGGGTGAACCTTGTAGGCAAAAACAATTAAGCACATCGTTAAGTTATCGAAAAACAGATTTCATCAAATAAAATGAAACATATTTTTCTCTTTTTCGCTGTAAATTAGAATTTATGTATATGTTATGAATCTTTAACCGCAAAAGTCCAGTTTTTTGATCCCCGGGAGCGATACGGCAAAACAAGACCTGATGATCCTGATAGCAGGAGCGGTTTGCCTGCTGATTTTTTTCTGGCTTTATGCAGATTATCATCCTTTAACCTACGCTGACCACAGCTATGGAAAAGCTGCATCTTCACAAACGGCTTCACAAATAATGGCTGAGCTGGTCTTTCCATATCATGATGGGCCCGTTACTTCGTTCAGTGCCAACAGTACCCTATTGGATTCACTTCAAAAAGACGGACCTTTTTCTGAATTCTACAGGAACCCGCTGCACCGGTCAATTTACCCGGTTTTTTATTGGGAGAACAGATTTCGGGTTGATCAACCGGGTGAAGAAACAGTCAGTGGTTTTTTTGAACTACCCGGAAATATCATCCAGATAAGCCTGTCTGAAGACGGGAGGTTTATTGCATTGCAAAATAATCAAAATATTTTACCAGCCAGACGCCTGAATACCAATGCTCTGGCACGGGCATATCAAATTGAGTCATTCCAATTTATAGACCCAGAGGATAATAATGCCCAGAGCCTTTTTTCATTTCAATTTTCGGGAGTCTCTGACCCAGTTCCGGATACCACAGCGTTTGCACAGAATCGAATGCAGTATCTTGGACGGGATGCTGCAGGCCGAATGGCTTCTTATCATCTTGAAAGATCAGCCTGGCCGGCCCATCATTTTCAAATAAAATCTACAGAACTTTATCCGCTCGAAACAGGGGAGGCTGCAAGAGTAATTCTTGAGCATAGGGGAAATTTTTCATCCCAGGTAACAGAGCTCTCTTTGGTGGTATTACCTGCGGGAGGTCTTCTGAAAATGGAATATAGCTTTCCGAATAATCAGGTTTCGGGTGTCAGTTTTTCACAGATAAAATCCAACATCAGGGGAGTCATTATTCTATTTACCGTGCTTTTAATGATTATTTTATTATTTGTACGATTCAGGATGCGTTTGATAGACATCAAAGCAGCAACACTGGTAGCTGTTTTGGCAGGATTACTGGTTCCTTTTCTGGTGATATTAGGACAAACCTATAATCACTTTAACGGGTTTGGCAATCTAAATTTTACATTTATTCTCTCGCTGTTAATCAGTATTGGGTTTTTGGCCGGACTTGTATCTGTTGGCTATTTTGCTGTCACAGCCATTTCAGATTCAATAACACGTCAGCATTGGGTAGAAAAAATCAGAACGGTTGACCTTCTGAGGGTAGGTCAGTTTATTAATATACCTATAGGAATCAATTTTATAAGGGGTATTTCGTACGGATTTATCATCCTGATTCTGTGGATGATCTCACTTTTTGCACTGCCTGGATCCTATATCAGTATTGATCCAACAATTTTCCAAGCCAATACTACCTATTTGCCTTTTATCGCTGAGTTAATCGGTAATTTTGTGCTCTATTTACTGCTTGCACAGGTATTCTTTCTCATTTTGACAGGGCAGGTTCGGGCTGCTTCAAAAAACCCGGTATTATTGGTTGTGACACCAGGAATCCTCTTTGGCCTCATGTATCCTTTTCCTTTTGAAGTAGGTGCATTCGCAGCAGAGTTACTTTCAGCAACAATCGTTGGCTTGGGTTTTGGTTGGATTTACTACAAGGAAGATTTTCTTACTACCTTAATTGCATTATTTATCTTTGTTACAAGTATCAGTACAGCTCCTGGTTGGCTGATTGAGGCGTCGCCCGATGCACTTACTTTCTACATATTTTTGGGGCTTGTTTTTGCGGGTTACATTTTTGGTGGCTATAGTATCTATCGTGGGAAAAAAGTGAGAGACCTGCCTGATTTTGTTCCGGAGTATGTGCTTGAATTGGCTCAGGAAGACAGGATGAAACAGGAACTTCAAATAGCCCGGCAAGTGCAGGAATCATTCTTACCGGTACGAACACCAGATATCCCCGGCCTTGATATTGCAGCAATCTGTAAGCCTGCCTATGAAACCGGCGGTGATTATTATGACCTGATCGCCCTGCAGGATGGGCGCCTTGCTGTTACTATCGGTGATGTGAGCGGTAAAGGCATTCAGGCTGCATTTTATATGACATTTATTAAAGGGGTTCTTCATTCTCTTTGTAATGACTATACCTCTACCATTGATGTACTCACGAAAACAAATAAAATTTTTCGCCAGAATGCGAACAAAGGTACATTTATATCGCTGATATTTGGTGTTGTAAATGTGCCGAAACACACCTTTTTGTTTTCAAGAGCCGGACACAATCCGCTGCTCTATTACGAAAACAAGACCAAAAAACTTCAAGAGTTTAAACCAGAGGGACTGGCCATCGGAATGGCAGATGAAGAAATTTTCAGGAAGTATATCGGAGAGCAAAGGCTCGATTTTAATAAAGATGACATGATAATCCTTTTTACAGACGGTGTTGTTGAAGCTATCAGTAAAACCAATAAAATATATGGTGATCAAAGATTACGCGAACTCATCATGAAATACCACGATTTGCCTGCGAATGAACTGGTAAAAAAACTGGAAACTGATCTGTCTCGTTTCATAAAACAAGCACAACAGCATGATGACCTTACCATGATTGTGATAAAAAAGAAATAATATTTTCATTTTGGTTCATTATTTTCTGTTTATGAAAAAAATTATAGCAATTGCATACATTTTTTTATTCACTGTCAACTTGCTGGCATCGATTGTTTCAGCACAAAGCAGCAATACAGAACCTGTATCACTTGAAGAAGCATTAGCTATGGCTCCTGAGCTCGATAAAAAAATACTTATTGATGTTTATGCAGCGTGGTGTCCGTATTGCCAGAGAATGCACTCTGAAGTATATACTGATCAGGAAGTTCTTGAAGCAATTTCCAATCATTTTATCTGGGTCAAAATCAATGTGGAATCGGATAATCTTGTGAATTACCGCGGAAGAGAAATGACAGAGGCTGAATTTGCGAGCGCACTCAATAATCGCAATATTCCAACTACCTACTTTTTAAACCAGAACGGTGAGATATTGGGAGTACAACCCGGATATATTGAGGAAGGTGTATTCTCAAACCTTCTGAATTTTGTAGGCAGTGATGCGTACCTTATCCAGAGTTTTGATGAATATTTACAACAGTTATAAATTGGGTAAAATCGGTCGTTTGCAAATCATTCAGGGTCTAAAAAAACCATCAAAGATAGTGCCATGTCTAGAAGCCAGTCCGTTGAAGACTATTTAAAAGCAATCTACAAGCTGCAAGGCGAAAAAGAGGATGGCAGTGGTGTTTCAACCACACAACTGGCAAAGAAAATGGAGGTAGCCAATGCATCCGTTACAAACATGCTGAAACGGCTTGCAGATATGGGGCTTGTGAATTATGAATCTTATTATGGGACCCGTTTAACTGAATCGGGGAATAAGATTGCACTCGAAATGATTCGACATCACCGGCTCCTGGAGCTATACCTTAAAGAAATGCTGGGTTACTCGTGGGATGAAGTGCATGAAGAGGCGGAAAAACTTGAACACCACATATCAGAACAATTTGAAGACAAGATCGCGGAGATGCTGAATCATCCTACTGTTGACCCTCATGGCGATCCTATACCAACAAAAGATGGCAAAATGCCTTCTGTCCGGTCAAATAAACTGACTAAAGTGAAAGAGGGAGTACCGCAAATGATTAAAAGAGTAAAAAATCAATCTCCTGATCTGCTCAGGTATCTTGAAAAACAGGGATTAATACCAGGAGTCAAAGTTCAGATCATTTCAAAAGAGCCGTTCGACGGGCCGATCAAGATTCAAGTGGAGGAAAAAACAACAACCATTGGTTTCTCTATTGCCGATGATATTTACGTAGTGGATATTTAGCCCATTAGCCTTTCATTTTTTTGATTATGGAGTAAAATCCATAGGGTTTGGGTATAAAAAGGTGTACATCAAATCGTGTTTTAGCTTTTTATTGCAAACAATTTTGTAGTCTTTGCCTCCATTTTCAATAAACACCGGCGCTGGAATTTTGAAATAATCAGCCGCGGCTTGATAGAACGCATTTCTCGGTGGGTGACCATCAGATACAACATTATAGACTTCGTTTCGTCTATTTTGGTGGATAATTTCTTCCACAATGTTTACACAATCGGTTTGATGTATCATGTTGACAGGTTTAAGCGGATCATTGAGATTATTTTTACCGCTCAGATGATGAATGGGATGCCTGCCGTATCCATATAGGCCGCCAAAACGGAGAATGGTATAATCAAGCCCGGATTGGCTGATCAGGTCTTCAGCCTCCAGGATTACTTCTCCTGACATACTTGAGGCGGAACCTTTTTTTGCATCTTGTTCAAAAGTGATGCCACCGTTTTCAGGATAAACGGACGTCGAACTTGCGAAAATGAGCCATAGTTTTTTTTTAGAGATGCATTTCTCAATAACCTGGCCAACAACAGAAGGAAATTGTTTCAGTTTTTCGCGGTTTCTGCGTCCCGGGGGTATATTTAAAAACAGAATATCGGTGTCCCAAAAGGTTTCAACGGTTGCATCAGACAGAGAGCCTGGCAGTTGGATATGGTAGGGTTCAATTCCGTTTTGCCGAAGCAGTTTCAGTTTCGTATCAGTAGTGGTTGAACCTTTAACGGTAAACTTGTTTAGAACCAGACGTTGAGCGACTGGAAAACCAAGCCAACCGCACCCAAGCACAGATAAAATCATAAGCTTCAAAAATATTTTGAGACAAAAGGTAACTACTTCAGGCAAAAAACGGTAATTGAGATGAATGAATTGTTCAGGGTATTGATAACTTTTTAAGTGAAAAGCTGGAGCGGAGCGTAAGTCCCGATAAACATGTCGGGATGAAAAGTGAAAAGTGTCGAGTCGTTATCCCGGCCATTGGTATTACCTAAGTTCAATATTGATGATATTCCTTTGTAAAACCACAGATTGATTGCTTAGCCAAGCCGGGATCTCCTTATGTTGTTTTGGTTAGTTATGCACCTGTAGCGAAATGTTAGAGCTAAAACGAAAATACGCTTTACTTAGATCGTAAACCGGACACCACCCATCAATGTTCTCGGCAAACCTGGCCGTACTCCTGCCGGCCTGTCGGATACGATATATGCATGATCAAGGATATTCCTGACATTTACGAAAACATTCAGGTATGATGTAAATGTGTAATCGGCACTAAGGTCAAGCAGGAAGTAACGGTCTGTGCTGAAGTTTGGATCAGGCGATCCGCTTCCGGCAATTGTTCTCATTGCAGGTGCGAAAACCAAGTTGATGTTTGCGGTAAAATCACCTAAACCAAATCCAAGAGCGGCATTAAGCTGGTGACGCGGAATAAATGGAATTTCATCACCATTCGATACGCTACCCCATGGGCCAAAATTACTCTCGAAATCTGTCTTGAATATCGCATTTGTGAAGGTATAGTTCATAGAGAAAGGAACACTGACTTTTGTAAAACCGGCAATTTCTGAGATATCTGCATTTAAAGTGAATTCAATGCCTGATACATGCACCTTTCCTGCATTAAACTGAGCAGTAGTACCTCCTCCGCCACCGGCTGCGAGGTCGGAACCGAGCAGGTTGCTATAGTTGTTAAAAAACCCGATCAATTCTGTTTGTACCAAATGATTTGCGTGTCTGAAGCCAAGTTCATAATTCACACTTTGCTCAGATTTGGTATCACTTGGTGAGCCGGGGCTTGGTGGTGAGAAACCGCGGTGGATACCGCTGATCAGTGTAAAACTGTCTGTGAACTGATATGTTAATCCAAAACCTGGCATAAATTCGGTAATGGTGTATTCATTTGGAATGATACCCGTTCCGGTTCTTTCAAGATCCTGGCTTCCGAAATTGGTGTTGGTTAACGAAATATTTTCATAACGGATACCGGGTGTAAATGTCCAGTTTTCGGATCTGATTTTATTCTGGAAGAAAATTGAGAGGGCAGTTGCTTCACCGATTCGGTTGGCCTGGGTTCCGGGTGTTCCGGCACGGGTAAGAATCATATTTCCGTTTTCCATTCTGTAACCGTCTTCGAATTGAAAGCGGTCTTCCTGATCCTGGTGCAGCCGTACACCAAATTCTACCTGGTTCCTGAGGTTACCAGTACGGAAGTTAACCCCGAGAATAGATTCGATGCCCTGTGAATAATAGTCACGGTCGTTTGCACGCACCATAAGGGCGTTGTCTTCACTGTTACTGCCCCTTAATACTGCAATGGCATCTTCGTTTTGAGCCGGATTATTGAGAACGCCTGTTAATCCCCGCCCATTTACTGTTTGCAGCTTGTACCAGTTTCGCGAAAAATTATTTCTGTACAAGGTAGTTGTCAGATCTACATTTTCAGAAAAAAGGGCAAAATGGCGTGCCATCAGCTGAAGATGCTCCGTATTGATCTGATCAACCTGTGAACCGGCATACCGGCGGTATGGAGTCCGCTTGAAATCATCACGGGTTAATCCAACATACGTTTCGTCAGAAACCTGGTCATTGTAACCAAACTTGAATTCAAGCCGCTGGAATATATTTGCATCAGGATTTGTACGCAGCATGAATTTTGTCTGAATATCCCGTATGATAAATCCGGTATCCCCTCCATTGTCAAGCTTTTTAAAACCATCGTTGCCAAGGTGGAGGCCTTCAATCAGGTAGCCGAAATTTTTGTGCGAATTGCCAAAGTTGGCATAGAATCTGTTGGCATTTCTTTCACCGATACTGAGTTCTGCACGCCCGGCCAGTTCAGAAGGTATTGGGGTTGAAATCAGGTTAATCGCGCCCCCTGTTGTGTTTGGCCCATACTTGATTTGTGAGGAACCCTTTCTTACTTCAACTGAACTCATTCTTGCGATGTTTGGGAAGTAATAAGCAGCAGGTGCTGAATAGGGTGCTGGGGCTACTAGAATTCCATCTTCCATCAGGTTCACCTTAGTGCTGCGTTCCACTCCTGCTCCCCTGAGTCCGATATTGGGCCTGAGGCCAAACCCGTCTTCTTCCTGAAGGTTAACACCGCTTACACTACGCAACACCCGGTTTATGTCGGTATAACTCTGTTTTTGAAGCTGTTCTGAAGAGATATAGCTGGCCGCGCCAGGGATTTGTGATACCCAAACCGGTGCACCAACCACTGTAATTCGGTCAAGAAAAATTTTATTAACAACATCTGTGGTATCATTGGTTGCCTGCTCTGTTGCCTGAGCGTGAACAATGCCGGTGGCAAATAGAAGGAGCAAGGCAACTATAAAGTTTGTTTTGCTGAAGGAGAGATTCATGATATCTTTAACAGTAAGGAGTTTTTTTGGTTATTTAGATTAAGTCTAAAGTTATGGAGTGAATAAAAAGAAATCAAATTCTATTTAGATTAATTCTAAATAAAAACTCAGGGTATGTAAGATTAACAAATTGATATTGTAGCATTGCTGAATAAAAAAATTGCGATTGTTGGCGCCGGTATCACAGGATTAACAGCAGCACATACACTTCAAAAAAACAGATTTTCGTGTGTTCTTTTTGAGAAAAAAAATGAGCCGGGTGGTTCAATTAAATCGGTGAAGCAACAAGAGTGGCTTACTGAATACGGGCCAAATACAATTCTGGTGAAAGATAAAGTGATTCATGACTATCTTCTCGAACTTGGTTTGCATGTCAGTAAACAACTTGCAAACCCTGCTGCTTCAAAACGATTCATTGTAAGGGAAGGAGTGCTTCAGGCATTGCCGGTTTCTCTGAGTTCGGCAATCGGAACCGAGTTGTTCAGCTGGCAGGCCAAATTGAGGGTTTTAAAGGAACCATTTATTGGAAGAAGCCAAAATCCTGATCAGACGATTGCAGAATTTGCTGAACGAAGGCTTGGTAATGAGGTTCTGGATTATGCAATTAATCCTTTCGTTGCAGGGATTTTTGCCAACAAACCTGAGAATCTTTCTCTGAGGCATGCATTACCTGCCATGCACCGGCTCGAGAATCAATATGGCTCACTCATAGTTGGAAGTATACTCGGTATGCGTCAGCGAAAAAAAGAGGGGCGTATTGCACGTGAACTGATTTCTTTTAAAAATGGATTACAGCAACTACCAGATAAGATTGCGTCCAGATTGCAGAAGGTGCATTACAATACAGAAATTTTGAAAATTGTCCGTGAAAAGGATGAATGGTACCTTGCATCGAAGAAGCAAACATTTGGGCCATTTTCAGATGTTGTGATGAATTCACCACTCTATATGCTTGGTTCGTCGATGTTTCCGTTAAGTGAATCTGACTACGACAGAATGATGAATGTTCACTATCCACCTCTGTCTGTGGTACATTTTGGTTTTATGAAAGAACAGGTTCAACACCCGCTCGACGGATTTGGATTTCTTGTACCTGATGTTGAAAACAGGAATATCCTGGGAGCATTGTTCTCATCTACGCTCTTTAAAGGAAGGGCACCGGAAGGGCATCATTTGTTAACTGTTTTTATCGGTGGTGGAAGGCAGCCAGAGTTAGCCTCGCTTGCCAGTGAAGAGATTTTTGAGCTTATACTCGAAGAGTTATCTGAATTAATCGGTGTAATCGGGGAACCGGTTTTTGCAGATCATGTTTTCTGGCCGAAATCAATACCGGCATACCATACCGGTTATGATGAAGTTCTGGAAACATTCCTGAAAATTGAAGCTAAAAATCCTGGCTTGTACCTCGCTGGCAACTTCAGGGATGGAATATCAGTATCTGATTGTATAAAAAACGGTATTCAACTGGCAGTAAAAATTCAGTCATCAAAAGAATATTGACTTTACAGGTTTACAAACCTCTGGAAGTTAAACTTTTGGTTTCGGTGAGAATGATTCGAGCAGTAGTTGGAGAACACTTTTTCCAAGAAATGTTACACGCTCCTGGCCATCCATTGCAAGGAATCGAAGAAGCAGCCGCAGGTTATGCAAGAGAGGTGGCGGATCCGTGATCAGCGTTTCATTTTCAATGATGAAACCCCAATCGAAGGGATGCCTGAATTCGACACCGCGTTTAATCATTGATTTTCTGAAAATATTTGCTATCAGTCCATAACCTATGGTTGAGGGATGCAAACCATCAAGGCTGAATATTCCGCCACGATCGATTAGACCAGTTGTGGCATCAAGTCTAAGGTAATCGGTAGATATTTTTGGCCATCCCCTGTCATTCATTAAATATCCGGTTTTGGGGTTATTTTTTAATGCATTCAGAAATTCAGAAGGGTATGGCTGTATTTCCCTGTTTCCCATTCGCCTTCTGGCAGCCGCGGCTACATATTTATGTACAGGAACCACACAGAAATCGAATTCATATGCCAGTCTTCGAATTACCTCATTGTATTGGTCAACCACCTGATCCAGAAAAATGGCCTGATCTTTTGTTAAATGTGGATGTTTTCCGGGATCGAAATCATCATCCCATATCCAGAAACGGGTATAGTAGTCAAAATAGGTAGATCCCTTGCAGGTTTTATCATCATTTACACCTCTAATTGCAGGAGGGATCGTTACATAGGGAATAGTAGGTACAAACACCTGTTTCACATTCAATTTGGAAATACGGTGATAAAGTTTGTAAAGTTCTCTTTTAAAATGTTCGGGTTGAAATACGGTACAGGTTCTGTTTTCATAAATTGTATGAACGTCGCTTTCCTGAGACATTATGATAGACATCCGGGTTACAGCACCTACAATATTATTATGGCCGATACAAACAATAAGGTTTTCTATTCCGCCATCTTCACTTAACAGGTGGATATTATCTATCATTGTACGGTTCTCCAAGGCCGGGTTAAATGATGGATTTAATACCAGACGTGCAGTAGTGTACATGGCATTATCTGGCAGTACGTTGAATACTGAATATCCAGCCCGGAAGTTGGTGATACGATCCCGGCAATATCTTTCAGTCATAAGCATGGTATCACTGATAGAAAGGCCCCATATTGACTGGTTATGAAATGGGCTTGCCTGATCACTTTGCAGTGATTTGAGTTGCCCTTCCCAGTAAGACTTTATACGGCTAAGTGTTCGGTAAAGGTCTCTGGCAGCGGATATGGTGTTGCCCGCTGTAAGTTCATTACCATACTTTTCGGCAAGCCCCCGCACAAGTATCTCAATATTAATGGGTATTCCGGCCTGAGCAGAAAATGAGGGCTGCTGAAATTCGTCATGTAATCCCATTGAACGGGCTATGAGTGCCGGGAAACTCAGATCGGTTCTGTAAATCCCACCATTCTTAAACCCCTGGGCCATACTATCGCCCATAGCTGCGAGTTTATGTTTATATGAACTGCCCCTGCGAAACAATTATCGAAATGCTTACCTTAGCCGTGTTCAAAAAAATAATTGATTTGAGTAAATCAAAAGGATTATGACCCAAAAATCAAATAACCTTCAGGAATTTAGAAAATATCGGGAAATCATGAATCAAAAGGTGATGGAACTTGATCATCTTGGGGTTAAACGTTTTTTTAATCTGGATTCCAATACCTATAAAGACGGGGCACTTCCGTCCAAAACAAAAGAACTGCTTGGATTGGTGGCTTCGGCTGTGTTGAGATGCAACGACTGCATAGACTACCATCTTGAACAGTGCGCGAAAACTGGTTCAACAAAAGAGGAAATTATAGATGCCCTCAATGTAGCTCTGATTGTTGGAGGAAGCATTGTGATCCCGCATTTTCGTCATGCAGTAGCTACGATTGAAAAACTTGAAGAAGAAGAACTTTTCTGAATGAAGTTTATTGCAGTTTTACTAATGCTGTTTTTACCTTTTAACGCCTTTACACAGATCATTCCATCTGAAACTGCTGAGGATAGTCCCGGATCAACAGATCCAAGAGTGGGCAGCTATTATTCCGTTTTTCCTCTTGCCGCATATACATCAGACCTGGGATTTTTAGGCGGGGGCTTTATTCAGCGGATTAATTATGGGGTTCATGTCCTGCCTTTTTTGAGCTACACAAAAGCGGACTTTACCATATCCACAAATGGCACCATAATAACCAGAATGGATTATGAAAGAATTAGAACGTTTGGCACATCAGTTCGAAGCAGAGTCGAATTTATTGGAAGAAGGGAGCGTCAGGGTAGGTATTATGGTATTGGAAATAACACTGGTTTCAATGCCGAATTGTTCAATAATGATTTTTATTTCTACGAAAACAGGGAGATATTTTTGAGATATCAGGGAAGGTATCAGATTGGGACAATAGGGGATCATGGTATGATAGATCTGATGGGTGGCGGTACATTATGGTATGTAAACAGCAATCCACTTGAAGAGCCAACACTGTTTGCGGAGGAGACTCCCCGTGGTTTTGATGAGAAGTGGGTCAATAAATTGGAATTGGGAATCGTATTGGATAACAGGAACAGTGAATTCTCACCTTCAAGAGGGATTCGTTATCAGGGCGATTTCAGTGTAAGTACTCCACTTATAGGTAGCGATTTTTACTTTTCAGGAGTCAGCGGTGAATTCCGTCATTTTCTGCCACTGTTTTCAGGCCTTACAATAGCTCATTATCTGAGACTTGAAAAACTTTTTGGCGACGCGCCATTCTGGGCTCAATCAATTATTGGGAATGAAAAGGGTTTACGAGGATATCACCTGAACAGGTTCCGCGGAAATGGATCCGTTTTGAATATGCTGGAGTTAAGAAGCTGGCTTTTTACTTTATTCGATGACCGTATAAGGCTTGGTTCACAGGTTTTCTGGGATTCAGGCAGGGTATTTTCAGAATTGGATGACAATCGTTTATTTAAAGATTGGAAACATACATTTGGAGTTGGGGGCGTTATATCTATAATCAGCCCGGATTTCTTTGTGCGGGGAGATATTGGCATTTCAGAAGAGAGCTACAGAATTTACTTCGGTGCGGGGTATGTTTTTTAGGATCTGATTTTTTTTAAATTTAGATGCTGGATGCTGGGGGGATGCGAGATGCAATATTAAAGATGGCGCAAGC